>JAZNJT010000025.1:0-8202 GCA_045578145.1 Acutalibacteraceae bacterium | reverse complement strand
AATTGCCATTCCATTTTTCCATCACCAATATCGTAAACAGCATACTTTTTACCATAGGCAAGTATTATGCCTGCAAAACGAGTGGTAGATAGCACACCCTGGGCAATATTGCGCCAACAAGCGGATGGAATGAAATGCGGCAAATCGTTTTCAGGTAGTTCGCCTATTATAATGACACCGTTTTTCTCCATAAGCGCAGCTACTCGCGATACTTGAAGCACACGCTGCTTTGCCGTTGTATTGCTGCCTTCAGAAATTAAATGCTTTTCATCGGGGAATATATCTTTTCCTTTTTTAAGAACTGATACAATGCCATTCTTGTTCTTAGCAATATAATCGTTCTTGGTAAGTGGGCGGAAAGCATAGGATAAAGCAACTCTATCGCCGGTATTTTCTGTATCCAATACTTTGAGGCAGTTTGGATAATCAAGCACATTAAAGCGAACAAGGTGCCGTATCAGCCGAAGCTGATTATCGTGTAATTTCATTTAAAACCTCCTAACAAAATCAGGTGATATGAATTAGCATAAAGCCCGTTCATATCACCTGACATTTAATATTGATTGCTTTACAGAATGGCAAACACCTATCTTACGAAAGGTTATTGCCGATTGTTAATCCAGCGGTTCGCCGCGCAGATAAGCAATCAACCGTTCAGTATAAACACGAACGTATTTCTGTCGCGTACCGATATTGCCGCCAAGCAACGAATAAGGCTCTCTGCCTTCTGCAATCAGCCTGGACAATTGTCTGGGCGATACACCCAAATACTTTGATGCTACTTCCAACGGGATATGATTAGGATATTTCTCTCGAAGCATATCAGCCGTCTTTTGATCCATAGGCATTTTCTCCTTTCTCTGCGCACCACCTTTGAAAAGCAAGTTCGTTGTTAGGATCCTTGTAAAAACGAATAACCGCTTCCAAGAATGTGGCACACAGTAATTTTTTCTCCATACTGGGAATAGATTTCGGATCGATCCGAATAACTGGGATAGTTTTTATCACCTCCTGACTCAAACATTACCGGTATGTTGTAGTTAATTCTAAAAATCACCAATCGGTTGACTTCTGCTATTATACTACCATATCCGCTTTTACAAGTCAACTATATGGTGATTATTTTTATAAATTTCGGCATTTTAATAATTTAGTGTTGATTTTGTTGATTTGATATGCTATAATACGCTTGTAGATGTCAAAAAGGAGTTGTTATAATGAACGAAAAGAGAATGCAAGATATTATCGAAAGTTTATCCGAAGAACAAAAAATGTCTTCCACCTTTGGTGAAAGACTCAGAGAAATTCGTAAAGATATGGGTATGACACAGGATGAATTTGCAAAAAAATTAGGAACTTCAAAGCAGATCCTAAGCCGTTATGAACTTGATCAGCGCACACCAAAAATCGACCAAGTTGTCAAATACGCGAGAAAGCTTAATGTTTCTGTGGAGCATTTGGTTTGCGGAACAGAGATGAATGAAGTTTTTTTCGAATCTTTAAAAGGAAAACCTTTTTACAAAATTTTTATCGAGGTCACTTACGATTTAAAGAAACTAATGCTTGATGACCTTGTTAAATTAACAGGGCTTCCCGACAGAGAATTACGATCAATCATTACCCGCAGAATGAAATACGCCCCTCTGCACATTGCCTTGAAACTAACAAAAGCAACCGGAGTTCCTCTTGAAGTGTGGGCAGGCGACGATACATGCGAAATCCCCGAATTGTCCGCTTGGGCAACCGAGGTCGCACGTGCATATGATAAAGCCAGTTTAAAGGATCGCAATACCGCCAGACTGGCTTTAGGATTAGAAACGGTAAAGGAGTAATATAATGAACGCTGTTGTTTATGCCCGTTTTTCGAGTCATAGACAAGGTGAACAGTCGATTGAAGGTCAGGTTGCGGAAGCCGAACGCTATGCGGCAGAACACGGATTAACAATAATTCATGTATATGCTGACCGAGCACAGACCGGCAGAAACGATAATCGCGAGCAATTCCAATTGATGCTTTCTGATGCCGCAAACAAAAAGTTTGATGCACTAATAGTATGGAAAACTGACCGTATCGGCAGAAATAAGGAAGAAATCGCACTTAACAAATATCACCTAAAGAAAAACGGTGTTAAAATCTATTATGTTGCCGAAATGATACCAGACACACCGGAAGGAATTATTTTGGAAGCTGTTATCGAAGGTATGGCAGCTTATTATTCCGAACAGCTCTCTCAAAATATCAAGAGAGGTCAACGCGCAAGTGCTGCAAAAGCACAGAGCACCGGCGGAAACAGACCTTTAGGATATCTTACAGGTCCCGACAAGAAGTTTATCATTGACCCCAATAGTGCACCAACTGTTAAACTTGTGTTTGATCTTTATGCCCAGGGACAGACTATTGCCCAAATCGTTCGTGAACTAAACGCAAGAGGCCACCGCACTTTAAAAGGCAAACCCTTCACTCATAACAGTTTACGAACTATGCTCAAAAACGAAAAATACATTGGTATTTATACTTATAAGGACGAAGTGCGTCTAGAGAACGCTATTCCGCCTATCGTAGATACAGAAACATTTTATAAGGTTCAAGAAATGTTAAAATACAATCAACGTGCTGCCGCACACAAGAACGCCAAAGTGGAGTATCTGCTAACCGAGAAGTTGTTTTGCGGTAAATGCGGTGCTATGATGGTAGGAGTAAGCGGAACAAGCAAAACCGGTAATCGTCATCACTATTACTACTGTCATAATCAGCGCAAAAAGATGTGTAATAAAAAAGCAGTTCGTCAAGTATGGATCGAAAATCTTGTATTAGAATACATAATCAATCTTGTAAAAGATGAAGATATGATCGAATTCATTGCAGAAAATACGTATCAGTATTATTTGAAGCAAAATACGGAAACGTCATATACCGAGTCTTTAAGACAGGCTCTTGCAGATATTGAAAAATCCATTGCTAATTTGGTGAGAGCTATCGAGCAAGGAATTATCAACGAAGCCACCAAGAACCGTATGGATGAGCTTGAGGAACAGAAAGACGAAATAAAAATTGCCTTGGCAGAAGCCCGTCTGAAAGAAAATCTCGGACTCAATAAAGAACGTATACTGCATTTTCTGCATCAGTTCACCAATATGGATTATACGGACATCGAGTGTCAGAAACGCTTGATCAAAATCTTTTTAAACTCAGTTTTTGTATATGATGATAAAGTAGTATTGACCTTCAACTATTCCGGAGATAATCGAACTATTACCTTAAAGGAGATTGACTCCGGATTAGCGCAGGGCGTTCGACTGCCCCGTGCGTTGAGCCACCATAAAAAAGCATCCTGAAGAGAAATCTTCAGGATGCTTTTTTATATAATTAAGACGGAGAGGATACATAATTGTCCACTGTCATCCTTTATTAATAATATATAATTTATAAAAACATATGAAATCATAATAATGATATTGAAAAAAAGGTGTGAAGGTCATATAATAAAATAGGTATTTTTAAGAAACGGTGATACTATGAATAAAATTAAATTAATAAAAAACGCTGTAATTACGGTAGTTGTCTGTATAGGTATTATTGTGCAGACTGCAGGGGGAGCATTGGTTGTATCTGCACAAGAGGTCAGTCCATCTGGTCTTAGTATGAAATATTATTCGGGTTCATTATGGACCTCCTTTAGCAATAAGACTTCTGCAAGTGGAATAACTGCAATTAAGTTAACTACAAATTCAAGTGATTATTATTTACAATACAGCGTTCAAATGTCGGGTAAAACTGCCTTTTGGAGCGCTGTAAATAGTAACCAAGCATCAATGGACCAATATGCAGGCGCTGGACATTTGGACAAAGTGTATAGCGGTATAGACTTGCTTAAAATAAGGGTTATAAATTCTAGGGACAACAGTCCTATGGATTCAGAAATTGTTGTAATGTACCGTGTAAAAGTAGGTGGGGAATGGCTGTCATGGGTTAGTAATGCTAACCCTGAATGGATGGAAGCTGTTAAATCAAAATATAATTTAGATGGCAAATTAGATACATCCTCCTCGTATGCAGGTAAAGCAGGGTATAGCATAGAGGGAATAGAAATACGTCTTTATGAAGAACATGATTTAGTTGTTTCTGACTCTTTCGAAGGAAAAGAAATTTCTGCAAATACTTTATATATATTAAATGGTGGTTCTAATTGGGTTGACTTTACCAACAAAGCAGAGTCAGGTGAAATAGACCGTATTAAAATAAACACCAATTCAGAAGATTTTTATCTTACATATCAAACAAAAAATTCTGGCGATTCGGGATTGGGTTCTCCTGTTTTAAGTAATAATACCTCACTATATTGCGGAAAATCTAATAAGCCTATTGAACTTTTAAGTATCAAAGCCTACTCAAAGAATGGCACAAAGCTTGTTGGCGGTATTGTTGTAATGTATCGCGTAAAAATAGAAACAGGTTGGCTTAATTGGGTTAGTAATGCAAATCCTGAGTATATGAAGAGCATCAAGAATCAATATGGACTTGACGGAGAATTAGATACAAGAAGCTCTTATGCGGGTAAAAACGGGTATAATATTTTAGGCGTTGAAATTCGTATATTTAAAGGCGAAATTTCAGAGTTTGAAGCAACAGATTTGTCTGGCACGGAATATAAACCGCAAATGTGGTATGCCACCAATAACAGCACACTAATTTCATTTGAAACCGCGACACCTCAATCCGAAATGATAAGTGCAGTTAAAATTATCACATCTGCGAACAAACCTTATTATTTGTCTTACTGTGTAAGAGCAGAGGGTAAAGGTGCTTATTATTCAGAAGTAAAAAGCACGGTTGACGATTATGCCGGAGTTTTTGGAAATCCAATACAAGCACTTAAGATTAATGTATACGACAAGAACGGTAACGCTAAAATAACTAAGGGTATAGTTGTTATGTACCGCGCATATACAGATAAGTGGCTGCCTTGGGTTAGCAATGCAGACCCAGCGTGGATGCAGAGTGTCAAGCTCAAATACAATATGACGGGTGCGCTTGATACAAAAAGCGGATATGCGGGAGTAATAGGTCAAAATATTAAAGCAATCGAAATTCGCATATTTGAAGAAAATAGTATTGTAACAAGTTGTGCAAATGCTAATAAGAAAATTGTTTCAGCTCCATATATATATCAGGGAGATAAATATAAAACTGCTTGTGAAACGGTCAGTGCTGTTATGGCTCTTCAAAAAGCAGGAGTTTATACAACGGTTGAAACCTTTATCGATAGATATCTTGATAAAGATCCCAATATATATAGCTTTAATCCCTATACACATTTTGGCGGCAATCCCAAATCGGGAAAAGGAATGGGTTGTTATGCACCTGTTATAATGGAGGCATTGGGTGAAGCACTGGCTGGAAAAAAACAGTATGCTAAAAATGTATCTGGAACATCGGTTTCTTCACTGTGTTCACAATATATAGATAACGGTATACCTGTTATTATGTGGGGTACAATGGAAATGGCTCCGGGTAGAATTGTAAGCTATCCCGAGGGTCTTGTTTGGCGCGCGCCTGAGCATTGTTTGCTTTTGGTCGGATATGATGACTCTTGTTATATATTCCATGATCCGTTAAGAAGCGCGTATGTTCATTATCTTAAAGCAGATGTTGAAACAGCTTACGAATTTATGTTGAGTCAGGCTATAGTGGTTTTAACAGGTTCGGAGTCTTCAAATTCGCCTGCAAATGAAAACACAAACCCTGGTGTTTTGCCTGCGGCTTCGGCTAAAGAATATAAAAAGCCTAATAGTGTTGATGAAAGCCTTTCAGCAGACCCTGTAGATTTAAGTACGGGTAGTCATATAATAGACCATAGCATTTTAAGTCTTTTCTGCGGTAATAAAACAGCTGTTTCTATCAGCTATAATTCTTCGCAGTTAGTATCGGGTGTTATGGGTACAGGCTGGCATCATAATTTTGAAAAAAGACTTGAAATCACAGAGCAGGGCATTTTAATTTATGATTCGCCATCTGTTTACAGCATTTATATAAAAGAAAGTGATACCGTTTATAAATGTGTTACAAAAGGTAAGGAAAACTATATTCTTACCCTTAGTTCTGACAGCAGTTATGTTTTAGACTGCAATAAAAACGGCAAAATGTATTTCGGAGCAGATGGCAGTCTAACCGCTTTAGAGGATAAGCAAGGCTTTAAAACCACATTGAGTTATTCTGCAAACGGCATCACAATAACTGATGCCATTAAGGGCAGTATAATATTAAATCTTACTGATGGGTTAATAACAAGTATAACCGACGGAATACGTACGGCAGAGTTCAGTTATTCTAACGGCTATCTTGTATCTATTAAAGATGTAAACGGCAGTATGCTTTATTATACTTATAACGCAGATGGACTCATAGAAACCGGAGCTGACGATAACGGTACAGTGTATTTTGTTAATAAATATACAAATGGCAAAGTAACAGAGCAAATAGACGGTTCGGGAAATGGTGCTAAAACAATGTTTGCATATAATGAAACCGAAAACGGAACTGCTGTTACAGTAACAAACCGCAACGGTGATAACAGTACGCGAATATTTAATGATTACGGATTGCTTTCAAGCTATACTGATGAAAACGGAAATACTGCATATTATGAGTATGATGAAAATTTAAATCTTATTTCTTCTTTTGATGCAAACGGAAATTGCGAGAAAGCGGTTTATAATTCGCAAAATCTTCTTGTAAAGAGTCTTGATAAAAACAGAAATCTCACAAGTATTGTTTATGATGATTTTAACAATATAAATAAAATAATATACGGCAAAAACGCGGATTTGAATTGTGACGGCAAAGAGGATATAAGAGACCTTATATATCTTAAAGAATATTTAGCAGGTATTAGTACCGAAACTGCATTTGATAATGTAGATATCAATTCAGATTCTTCAGAGGACAGCTTAGATCTAATTACGATCAGAAAGTTTCTCCTCGGCATAAATGAGATTTACGATAAATACAAAAGTTTTGTTTATGACCAAAACAATCTTTTGGTGAACTCCGTTAATATTGAGGGAACGGCAACCCAGTATACTTATGACAGTAATAAAATGCCTGTTTCTAAAACTGTAGGAGACAGAACAGAGCAATACACTTATGTTGATGGAAATTTAACAAAGACAATAGATGCAAATGGTATTGCTACCGTTTATACATATAATGCTTTAGGTCAGGCAGTAAGTCAGATAACAGGAGAAGATACTACCTCTTATTCTTACGATAATAAGGGCAATGTTTTAACTACAACCGATGCAAACGGAAATACCGTCGGCCATATTTATGACGGTAACAGCCTTGTTACAAGCAAAACCGATGCAAACGGTAATATAACATATTATAGCTATAACGGAAATATGAAGCTCGAATATATCACTTTCTGTGACGGCACATATATTTATTATGATTATGACGGAGAGGACAGGGTTGTTTCTGTTAAAGACCAAAAGGGCAATGTTTCCTATACTGAATATGACAAAGTAGGCAGGGCAATACGCAAGAGCGATGCTGAGAAGAATACAACCGAATATACTTATGATAATATTGGCAATGTTTTATCTACTGTTAATTCTGACGGCGGAATCACAGAGTATACCTATGATGCAAACGGCAATGTGCTGACACAAAAGGATACATTAGGCAATATAACAACTAATACCTATGACCGTTTTAACAGACAGCTTACTTCGGTTAATGCTACGGGCGGAGTTACACAGTATGAGTATTCTTTATCGGGCAATCTCTTAAAGGTTACCAACCCTCTTAACAATACCGCTGAATATACCTATGATATTTACGGAAATAAACTTACAGAAAAGGATTTTAACGGAAATCAAACAGTTTATACTTATGATAATAACAATAATCTTTTAACTGTAACAGATGCTCTTGGAAATATTACTGCTAATACCTATGACAGCAAAAACCGCATTATCGAAACCGAAAATGCGGATGGCGGAAAGATTAAATATACTTATGATGCTATAGGCAGATTGACTGATGTAACCGATGCAATGGGCGGAGTAACTTCTTATACCTATGACCCTAACGGAAATGTGCTAACAGTTACCGATGCTTTGGGCAATGTTCAGATAGCCAATCAATATGATGAATTTAACAGAGTAATCAGCACAACCTCGGCATCAGGGGGTACAACA
>JAZNJT010000024.1:0-12490 GCA_045578145.1 Acutalibacteraceae bacterium | reverse complement strand
AAAATCTGCTTTGGAAATTGCGCATATCGACCTTATTGATGAAGAACTGATAAAACGTGATAGAAATAATTCCATCATTCATATTTATATTTCTGAGTGTGATAATGCGGCAGAAAGTCTTGAATTTTTAAAGGAAAGACTGAGCGCAGAGGGTATACCCTATAAAACAGAGGCTGTGGGTGTTGACGACAGCGACTGGAACGAAAATTGGAAAAAATATTTTCACACTATTGAAATTGGCGAAAAATTAGCTGTAGTTCCAAGTTGGGAGGATTATAAAAATCCCGATAACAGAACAGTGCTTAATATTGACCCGGGTGCTGCATTCGGCACAGGCACTCACGCTACTACTTCGCTTTGTCTTGAAATGCTTCAAAAAAAGGTAAATAACAATACTAAAATGCTTGATATAGGCTGTGGCAGCGGTATTTTAGCTTTAGCTTCTGTTCTTTTAGGCGCAGAAAGAGCAGTAGGTGTTGATATAGATGCACAGTCGGTAAAAACGGCCACCGAAAATGCTGTGATTAACGGCATAAATGGTAAGGCGGAGTTTATTGTAGGCGATCTTGCTGATAAAATAAGCGGTAAATATGATATTATTTGTGCTAACATTGTTGCAGATGTCATTATAAGGCTTTTGCCTGATGTAAGTAGGTTTATGACCGAAAATGCAATCCTTATAGTTTCGGGTATTATTGATATCCGTAAAGAAGATGTTCTTTTGGCTGTAAAGGAAAACGGTTTTATTGTGGCAGAGGAGCATTATAAAGATAATTGGTGCGCATTTGCATTGGAAAGGAAATAATAATGCTTGAATTTGAACAACTGAATTTAAGGCTTATTTCAAATGAATCAGAGCTTAAAGATTTGAAAGATGCCTTGGGGTATGATAGATTAACCCGTGAGATTGAAGAACTTGAAACTAAGGCTTCGGCACCTGGATTTTGGGATGATATGACCACTTCGCAAAAAATTCTTCAAAGAACAGGCAAACTTAAAAATACTGTTGAAACATACGACAGAATGTGCAGCTCCTTTGAGGATTTACAGGTGCTTATAGAGATGGGCGATGAGGAGGGAGATTTATCCCTCGTAGAAGAAATTGAAAATTCTATAAATGAACTTGAAGCAAGTTTAGCTTCTTTAAGGCTTAGTACTTTGCTTATAGGTGAATACGATAAAAATAATGCAATTCTCACATTTCACGCGGGCGCAGGCGGCACAGAGGCAATGGACTGGGTATCAATGCTTGTACGTATGTACACACGTTGGACCGAGCGTCACGGTTTTAAGGTGCAGATGCTTGATTTTCTTGACGGTGACGAGGCAGGTCTTAAAAATGCCACCTTGCTTATAGAGGGTGAGAATGCTTATGGATATCTAAAGAGCGAATCGGGTGTTCACAGACTTGTTCGCGTGTCGCCGTTTGATTCCTCAGGTAGACGTCACACATCATTTGCTTCTCTTGAAGTTATGCCTGAAATTACCGACGATAATGATATAGAGATAAGGGAAGAAGATGTTAAAATGGATGTTTTCCGTTCTTCAGGTGCGGGAGGTCAGCATATTAACAAAACTTCATCTGCTGTTCGTTTAACCCATATTCCAACAGGGATAGTGGTTGCCTGTCAGAATGAGCGCAGTCAGTTTCAAAACAGAGAACAGGCGATGAGAATGCTCAAATCTAAGCTTCTTGAAATAAAAGAGCGTGAGCATCTTGAAAAAATTGAGGATATTAAGGGTGTTCAAAAGGAAATTGCATGGGGTTCGCAGATACGCTCTTATGTATTTATGCCGTATACAATGGCTAAAGACCATAGAACAGGCTTTGAATCGGGTAATATAAATGCGGTTATGGACGGCGACTTAGATGGATTTATAAACGCATACTTAAAGGCATCTTCTAAAGGTGAACTGGAAAATAATAAAGGAGAAGAAATATGAAAAGAATTTTAAGTTTAGGTCTTGCAGTAATGCTCACATTAGTTTTATTTGCAGGCTGTGAAAAGAAAAAGGACAGAATACTTTATTCAGATTTTAACCTTTCAAAAAATGTTACTCTTGCAGAATATAAGGGAGTTAAGGTTGATACCGCTTCTAAAGAATTTAAAGAGTTTTATAACGGCGTTATTGATAATGATGTTGAGGATAATAACTTATACGTTAAAAAAACAGAGGGAACAGTTGCAAACGGTGACACCGCTAATATAGATTATGTAGGTAAAAAAGACGGCGTTGCTTTTGAGGGAGGCACTGCAAACGGTTACGATTTAACAATAGGCTCGAATTCTTTTATAGACGGTTTTGAAAGCGGCCTTATTGGTAAAAAAATAGGCGATACGGTTGACCTTAATCTTACGTTTCCTGAAAAATATCAGTCTGAAGAGCTTGCAGGTAAGGATGTTGTGTTTACTGTAAAAATCAATTATGTGACCACTACTGAGCAGAAAAAGCCTGAGGATTATTTCAAAGAGCTTGATTTTGAATCGTTGAAGGAATATGAAAATAATGTAAAAGATAGAGCAGTTGACAATTATCTTTTAAATACCCTTATAGAAAATTCAAAGATTAAAAAATATTCTGAAAAAGACAAGGAATTTTTAACTGATAAATATTTGGAATTGGTTGAAAGTAATCTTAAATCACAATACGGAATGAATTTGGATTCTTATCTTTCAACTATGGAACAAACCAAAGAGGAATTTACTGAAAGTATAATTACTGAGCAGATAGAACCCACTATGGATGCTCAGATGCCTATATACGCGCTTATTGATAAAGAGGGAATAACTGTAACTTCCAAGGAAATTGAGGCTAAAATTAACGAAAAGGTTAAGAGTTATAACAATTCAAGTATTACAGCAGATGACGTTAAGGAATATTACGGTGAATACTATTTTGAGGATGTAATAGTTAAAGAAAAAGCATTAGAGTTTATGCGTAAAAATGCAAAAATATCATAATTTTTAAGGAAAGGTAAGAAATGCAGCTTAAAATTCAGAACGGCGTTGTTGAATTATCGGGCGAGCCAATACTTCATAACATAAATTTCGAAGTAAACGATAATAGCCGTATTGCCGTTGTTGGAAGAAACGGTTGCGGTAAAACCACTCTTTTAAAGTTGATTGCAGGTGAATACAATTTATCAAAGCTTGATAGTGATACGGATAGTTTTTATACTGTTTCGGGTAATGCTAAAATCGGCATTTTATCACAGATTACTTTTGCTGATGACAGTGTTTCTCTTCTGGATGAGATTAGAAGTGCATATTCTGAAATTCTCGAAATAAAGAATAAAATGGAAACGGCCCAAGCAGAAATGGAACTTAGGCATACAGAAGAGAATATTAAAAACTATACCAATTTACTTGATACCTTTACAAATCTCGGCGGTTTTTACTTTGAAAGAGAATATGAGGCGGCTATTAAACATTTCGGTTTTAGTGAGCAAGAAAAAAACCGTCCGCTTTATGAATTTTCAGGCGGACAGCGAACAAAAATCGCGTTTCTAAAGCTTTTACTTTCAAAACCTGATATTCTGCTTTTAGACGAGCCTACAAACCATCTTGATATTGATGCAACACTCTGGCTTGAAGAATATCTTAAAGAATATAAAAAAGCTTTTGTGGTAGTATCGCACGACAGAATGTTCCTTGATAATGTGGCTACTACTGTTTACGAAATAGAGTGGGGCAAAACCTATAAATATAACGGAAATTATTCTGCATTTGTAGAGGGTAAAAAGCTTTTGCGCGAGCAACAGAAAAAGGAATATATTGCTCAGCAAAAGGAACTGAAAAGGCTCGAGGATTTAGTTGATAGATTCAGATATAAAGCAACAAAAGCCTCCATGGCACAGTCGAAGCTTAAACAAATAGAGCGCACTGAGATATTGCAATCACCCGAAAGCTACGACAGTAAGACTTTTCAAGCAGATTTCGAGCCATACGATTTAGGCGTTAAGGATATGCTTACTGTAAAAGGTTTAGCGGTAGGCTATAACAATGTTTTATCCACTGTTGACTTAGAGGTTAAACAGGGTGATAAAATCGGAATTATAGGCGGTAATGGGCTTGGGAAATCCACCTTTATTAAAACCCTTATGGGACAGGTAAAGGCGTTATCGGGTGAGTATAGGTTTGCAACGCGCGCTACAATAGGTTATTTTGATCAGCAAATGGCTCAGTATAGGTCTGATGATACGGTTTTAGAGGATTTTTTAAAGGCGTTTCCTCATTCAACAGAGTTTGAAGCAAGAAGTGCTTTAGGTGCATTTTTGTTCAGCGGTGAGGATGTTTTTAAAACAGTTAATGTTCTATCAGGCGGAGAGCGCGTTAGACTTGCTCTTTGTAAAATATTCAAGAAAAAGCCTAATTTTTTAATACTTGATGAGCCTACAAACCATATGGATATAATTGGCAAGGAATCGCTCGAGGAAATGCTGAGAAATTATAAGGGAACGGTAATTTTTGTATCACATGACCGTTATTTTATAAAGCAAATAGCTACTAGTGTGCTTGATTTTTGCAAAGGTGAAACCAAACTTTACAGATTTGGATATGAGGAATATCTTGAAAAGAAAAAAGCACCCAAAATTAGTCACGAGGAAAAGACGGTTAAGGAGAAAAAAACATATACCACACCTTTAAAGGAGAAGGCGAAAAGAGAAAAAGCTATTAAAAAGGCAGAAGAAAAAATAACTCAGCTTGAAAATGAAATAGAGACTATAACACATGAACTGCAGAAGCCTGAAAATATAGCAGACTATGTAAAACTTTCAGAGCTATCTACTAAAAACGAGGAACTTGAAGCCGAATTGTTATTGGCGTTAGAGGAATGGGAAAAATTATCTAATAATTAAAACAGCAGGTTGGATTTTCCAACCTGCTGTTTTTATCCAAATAAAGTATTAAAGGTTTCTTTTATGAATGCTGTAGGGGTGGAACTGCTTGAAGAAGGTGATAAAAAGATGCAGTAGCAAAGAACTATAATAGTTAAAAGTAAAACTATTGTAAGGATAAGAATGGGTAATCTTAATGAATAACCCCTGCTGTATGATTCATCTGAATTATCGTTTTCTATAAGCATTTCAGAGTCATGATTATCCATATATGATAATTCGGCTGCTTTTTCAAAATCATAGTCATCTGATTCATCATCCGATATTATATCAGGATCTTTAATTTCAATAGCTTCAGATTCTTCCTCTGAATCAGAAGTATCATCAGAAATGATTCCTTCTGAGCTATAGTCTATAACCTCTCGGATATCTTCGGGCTCGGCGTCAGATAAGATATCTTCATCGTTGCCTACTATAGCTTCTATATCATCTTCAAATTCGGTTTCGGATAATAATTCTATATCGTTTTGTTCAAAAGGTGTTTCTTGCGGGTCATCGATTTCTATTAATAGCTCGGAGTTATCCATTTCTGAATACTGATTTTCTGATTCTTCGGTTTCAAGAATTAGATTACTGTCTTCAAAGTTATCGGGTATAGTTTCAGAAAATTTTTCATCTGTATATGAATTTTTTTCTAGTAATTCATTTGCATATAGTTCTTCAATGTATGGGTGAATAAGGGTATGCATAATTTCTTTGCGGACGGTTTTGTTATCAGAAATTAAAATCAAGGTTTGAGGACCGCTTTCAATTATGCAACCGCCGAAAATACCGTTGGGAGAAACCAAAGGAGTAGAACCTGAAATTATTTTTATTTCTTCTTCAGATTTAATACCGTAAGCCTTATTATCAATAGCAGAAAGACCTGAGCCTATTGCCTCTGACACCGTTGGTATTGCGCCTGTTTCCCCAAAAAGCGAGCCTACAATCATTATTATTCTGCTTCTGGAGACCGCGCGTGCCAGACTGTGAACCATGGTTTTGCGGTCGGGTGATTTATCTGTAAGCAGTCTCATACGGCAACATCCGCACAAATTAAACTCCATTTCAAAATCAGAGTTTGATTTGTAATAAATAATATCAACTTTCATATTTGCAAGCATTTTTGTTCCTCCTATTAATTTTCAAATGGATATTTGAGTCCTCGATGTTCATACCAACGACGTGGATATTTAGGATTGGGATTAACAGCAGCACTCTGTGTATTAACTGTGGGATTTTCATTTTCTCTGGTTTTACGCGCCATAACAACAAGTCTGGCATTAGGGAAGTCCTCTGTGCATGTCACGAGGGTTATAATATCATCACCAAGATTTACGTCAACAGTAGTGTTTATAATACTTCTTGAATAAGCATCTGTAACCCAACTGTTAAAAGCAGATTCGGAAGTGAAATCCTGACCTAAAATATTGTATATATTTCCGCCATCATCTTCTTTAGACGCATTTAAAACAAAAATAGAATAAATCTGATATGTACCCTCACTGTAGAGTGTTGAAAATTCGATAGTAGGGTTTTTCTTATAAAAATCAAGGCTTCGAAGCTTTTTGAGTTGACCGAACATCGAGCCGTTTTTCATTTCATGACCGTATATAACAAGGTTTTTATCGGTTTTTTCTTTGGTAATGGTATTTCGGTAATCAAAATACAGTGCTCCGTAAGCACTTTTCTGTCGATTTTGATTATGGTCGAGATAATAGCTGTTATTATAGGTTTGGTAAATTGGATTATCAATTTTTGTGTTACTTAATTTAATCCAACCTTTAAATTCGTTGTTTTGACGCAGAAGAACGGTTTGAGGTGATAAAACTTCTTCAAATGCATTTTCGTCTATAATTACCTGTGATGATGTATCATGCCAAATTTCGCGCGCATCTTCGATAATATTATCTTGCCTTTTGGAACTAATAAAATATCCTGATATAAATACACTTGATACTATAAAGCCAATAAGGCTCAGTAAAAATACGAGTTTTATAAGCACTTGCTTAAAATTATCGTTTCGGTTTGGTAAATATGAGTATTTAACAAATCTTAAAAAGTCAAAAATATAGGATCTCTTATACATTATAATTTTCCTTAATATAATTATTTACAAGGTTAAATATTTGTTCAACAGCAGATTCTCTGACAAAGTTTCGACTAATAGGCTCAATATTCAAAAGTTTAATTTGAGTTTTTTGCTTATCAGCTAACGCGATAAAAACATAACCCATAGGGTGACCTTCACTACTGTCAGGTCCTGCAACACCTGTTACAGAAACACCGATATCAGCACCCGAAAGCTTCATTATATGCTCTGCCATTTCACGTGCGGTGTTTTCTGATACCGCGCCGTATTTATTAAGTGTTTCCTCACTAACTCCGAGAATTTCATTTTTAATTCGGCAGGAATATGAGCAAAGTCCCATTTCAAACACGTTTGAAACACCCGCCACAGAGGTTATACAACTAGATACCATACCGCCTGTGCAGGATTCCGCCGTGGCAATTTTAAGACCGCTTTGTTTTAAAAGGTTTACAGTGTATTTTGCTTTTAGGAAAAGCTCGTTGTTAATCAAAAAATCACCTTAATCTATAAAAGAATATTCGGTATCGCTAATGGCTTTTTCAATAAGTTCTTCAACGTTAAGAGAATTTTCTGCTTCCTCGCAAGCACTTAAAGTAGGTCGGGTTTTGGGGTGCTTAGGTGTAAATACCGTACAGCAGTCCTCAAAGGGTAGAATAGAGGTTTCGAATGCATCGATTTTTCGTGAAATACGTATAATTTCTTCCTTGTCCATACCAATAAGAGGGCGAAGCACAGGAATATTTGTTACAGCATCTGTGGTAACAAGCGCAGGTAAGGTCTGACTTGCTACCTGACCTAAGCTTTCACCTGTAATAAGTGCTAAGCTTCCTGATTTTTTTGCTAATCTCTCCGCTATACGCATCATCATTCTGCGCATTATAAGGGTGAAATACTCTTCGGGGCAATTCTCAGCTATCATATCCTGAATTTCGGTAAACGGAACGATTGCAAGATTAATGCTTCCGCTATATCTCGCTACCTTTGAAAGCAGAGTTCTTACCTTTAATTCGGCACGCTTACTTGTATAGGGAGGACTTGCAAAATGAATAGCATTGAGCCTGAGTCCTCGTTTAGCCATTGTCCAAGCTGCAACGGGACTGTCAATACCGCCCGAAATCAGTATAGAAGCAGTGCCCGCAGTGCCAACGGGAAGACCGCCGGCGCCCTGTATCTGTTCTGCTCGCACATAGGCTGCATAGTCTCTTATCTCAACAAAAACAGTTCTTTCAGGGTTGTGAACATCAACTCTAAGATGAGGAAAAGCTCTTAAAAGTGTGGCACCAAGCTCACGCGAAATTTCGGGTGAAGTAAGAGGGAAACTCTTGTCAGCGCGTTTAGCTTCTACCTTGAATGTTTTTATATTTTCCAGAGAAGGCTTTAAATATTCAACAGATTTGGTAAGAATATCCTCTACCGTTTTTTCACATACACAAGCGCGGCTAAAACCTGCTATTCCGAAAATACGGCTAACCCTTTCTAAAGCCTCGTCAAAATCAAAGTCATCGCTTTGAGGCTCAACATATATTGTAGATTGTGATTTTTTTATTAAAACACTGCCTAAATTGTTTAGTCTGCGTTTCATATTTTTAACAAGCGCATCTTCAAAACTAGAACGGTTAAGTCCTTTTAAGGCTAATTCACCGTTTTTAATAAGTATTATTTCTTTCATATTTTAGAACGTCTGAGCTTTTGAGTGGCTTCAAGTAAAGCTTCAATAGCGCAGTCTATTTCCTCCTTAGTAGTATCTCTCGAAAAGCTAAGTCTTAAAGCACTGTCAATAAGCGATTTATCAGCACCTAGAGCGCTAAGCACATAACTGAGTTCTCCTTTAGCACAGGCACTTCCTGAAGACACAAAAATATTCTTCATTTCAAGGAAATGCAACAGCGTTTCTGAGCGGTAGTGAGGCACCGATATGTTTAAAATATAAGGTAAGGAATTTTCAGGAGAGTTAATTATAAAACAGTCAAAAGCGGAAAACTTTTTTCTTGCATATGAATTAAGTTTTTTAATCTTCTCCAGGTTTTCTGATATATTGTATGTTTCCTCAACGGCGCCTAAAAGACCTGCTATAAGGGGTACGGATTCTGTGCCTGAGCGCAAACCGTTTTCCTGACCTCCGCCTGTTATAAGGGGCGGTATATTTATGTTTTTTGCTTTATATAAAAGGCCTATACCTTTTGGTCCGTGAATTTTATGTCCGCTGGCACTAAGCATATCAATGCCTAATTTTTTAACATTTATAGGCATTTTACCCAATGCTTGTACCGCATCGGTGTGGAAAAGCGCATGAGGACTTAATTCTTTTATTAGTTTTGATGCTTGCTCTATAGGTTCTATAACACCTGTTTCGTTATTTACAAGCATAATGCTTACTAATACGGTTTTAAAATTAAGATAGCTTTTTAATTGCTCTAAATTTATAATTCCGTTTTGGTCTGTATCTAAATATAAAACTTCAAATCCCTGTTCTTCAAGACGTTTTACCGTTTCCAAAACCGAGGGGTGCTCAATTTTAGTTGTTATTATTCGGTTTCCGCGGTTTTTTCGCGAAAGTGCAGACATAATAGCGGTATTATTTGCTTCTGTTCCGCTACCTGTAAAAATGATTTCATTTTCTGTAGCACCCATTAGTTTTGCCAGAGCCTTACGTGTTTTATTTACAAGTAACTCAGCATTAATACCCATAGTATGTAACGAAGATGGATTACCCCAGTTTTCACAAAGGGCATTATTTATGTATTCGCAAGCCTTTTTACATGGCTTGGTTGTGGCGCTATTGTCCAAATAAATTATGTGTTCCAACTAATTCACACTTTCAAGATAAAATATACCAAATACATTATACACTATATAAATACAATTCTCAATAGCAAATATTGTGTATTAGCATATTTTTTTTAAAAATATCGTATTAATATTTGTGGTGATTATGTTGGGAAATATCTTGTTGTTTTTAGAAAACTTAATTTCGGGTAATTTACCGTTTGTTTTAATAGTCTTCGGCGGAATATATTTAACTGCAAAAGGCAAATTTTTTCAGATTTCGGGACTTTTCAAATCGTTTTCATTGGTGAAAAAAGCTTTTAAAACACCTAAAAGATATGATGAGGGTGTTACATCCTTTCAGGCGGCTTGCACAGCACTTTCAGCCACAGTAGGAACGGGCAATATTGCAGGTGTTGCGGGTGCGGTTTCCTTAGGGGGAGCGGGAGCGGTTTTTTGGATGTGGGTATCATCCTTTTTTGGTATGGCGGTAAAGTACGGTGAAGTAGCGCTTTCTATAATTTACAGAGATAATGAACTTTTGAAGGGCGGACCTATGTATTATATTAAAAAAGGCTGTCCTAATATTTTAAAAAAAGTGGCAGGCATTTTTGCTATTTGCGCGTTACCTGCAGTTGTTTGCGGCGGAAATATAACACAGACTAACGCGGCAGTAACATCATATACCCAGAACTTTATTGTAAAGATTATATTAGGTGTCATATTCGCGGTTTTAACTGCAATAGCCATAAGAGGTGGAATAAAAAAAATAGGTAATATAACCGAAAAACTGGTACCGCTTATGTCTTTGGTTTACATAATGCTCACAGTAACGATTATATTAATAAATATAGATGCGGTGATTCCTGCATTTAAAATGATATTTAAGGGGGCTTTTACGCCAAAGGCGGTAACAGGCGGTGCGGTAGGCAGTATGAGCAGAGCGGTTTTAATTGGTGCTTCGCGAGGCCTATTTTCCAATGAGGCAGGACTTGGAACATCTGCAATGTCACACTCTGTGGCAAAGGATGCAAATCCAAAAAGCCAAGGTCTGTTTGGTATTTTTGAGGTTTTTGTTGATACTGTTGTTATTTGCACACTTACTGCATTGACAATTCTTTGCAGCGGTGTTAACATAAACTATGGAACAGATGCATCATCATATCTTGTGATAGATGCTGTTTCTACTGTTTTCGGCGGACTTTCAGGAATAATTATATCGGTTATGATGCTTGTATTTGCTTTTTCAAGCGTGATAGGTTGGGCGGTTTATGGTCAAATTTGTACCGAGTGGATAGGCAGTAACAGATTGAAAAATATTTTTTTAAAAACATATCCGTTATTTTGTGTTTTGGGAGCAATCTGTAATACAGCGTATGCGTGGCGTTTGGCGGCATTTTTTAACGGATTAATGCTATGTATAAATCTGCCTGCAGTCATTTATTTGAGTAATGATTTTTTAATAAAAGAGGGAAAAAAAAGTGATTTTAAAAAGAATAGAAAATTTAAGAAAAATGTTAAGATTTAATGAGGCGGCGCTTATTTTCAGTGAAACTAACCGATTTTATTTTTCAGGCTTTGAATCCTCTGCGGGAGCGGTTATCATAACACAAAACGATGCATATTTAGCAGTTGATTTCAGATATTTTGAAAATGCAAAGAATAAAGTAAACGGCTTAAAGGTAGTAATGTTTCAGAAACTTTATAAAAAAATTTCCGAGATATTAAATTTAGAGAATGTGAAACTAATTTATATAGAAACAGATTATTTGACACTTGATAAATACTCTGCTTTAACAAAGAATTTAGATAGCTTCAAAATTTCAAAGGAAAATAAACTTAGCCAATATATAGAAGAATTACGCAGTATTAAAGCTGAGGAGGAAAAAGGTCAAATTGTAAAAGCTCAAGAGCTTACCGATAAAGCTTTTACACATATTCTTAATTTTATAGAGGTTGGTAGAACAGAGGCAGAAATTGCCTTGGAATTAGAATTTTTTATGCGTAAAAGCGGAAGTGAGGGTGTGGCTTTTGATACTATTGCCGTTTCAGGCAAAAATTCTTCGTTGCCACACGGTGTGCCAACCGATAAAAAAATAGAAAACGGCGATTTTATAACTATGGATTTCGGTGCTGTCGTAAACGGATATCGTTCCGATATGACGCGAACTGTGGCTGTAGGTAAAATAACAGATAAGCAGTGTTTGGTTTATGAAACAGTTCTTAAAGCGCAAAAGGCGGCGTTAGAGGCTATAAAACCAAATACTCAGTGTAATAGCATTGATAAAATAGCACGCGATATCATAGACAATGCGGGTTTTAATGGGTGTTTCGGTCACGGACTCGGTCACAGTGTGGGACTTGAAATCCACGAAAATCCAAGCTTAAACACAAGGGATATAACACTTCTTAAAAGAGGTATGGTTTTAACTGTTGAACCTGGTATTTATATTGAAAATGAGTTTGGTGTCAGAATAGAGGATATGGTTTACTTAACAGATGGCGGAGTAGAAAACTTAACAAAAAGCCCCAAAGAATTAATAATATTATAAAAAAACGGCTACACAAAGTTGTGTAGCCGTTTTTAGAATTTTGCCCCTAAGCGATTAATTGTCGGGGGCAGGTTAATTAAGTCCCAGAGCTGAAAAATCTACATATTTACCATCTTTTAAAATTTCAATGTGAATATGGCTTTTGTCATTACATTCGCTGGGTATAGTATTTGCATTTCCGATTACATCACCCATTTTAAC
>JAZNJT010000023.1:0-21229 GCA_045578145.1 Acutalibacteraceae bacterium | reverse complement strand
TCCCAAAACTAGTGCGCTACCAACTGCGCCACACCTCGTTATTAGGTGAAGATTTTTATAACAAACCCTTACACCGAAGCATATTATACTTCAAAAATCTTAATTTGTCAACTGAAAATATGCTTAATTAAAAGAAATTATTTAAAATTTGGATTAGTAAAATTATAACAATAAATTTTGTGCACTATAATAAATAAGGTGTTTCAATTATATGCGGATTTAAAGGGTGATGTTATAAACTATTGTTGGCAATATCACTAACCTGTCTAGAAAGATGTTTGGTTTTTTGTGGCATAGAAAATTTTTAAACTAAATGTGTTTTTTATAAAAAAGCATAGTCACTAGTTTGCTAGTGACTATGCCGATGTAAAAATTTAATATTAAAATCAAGCGCTTTTTACAATAAAATCATTTTTGCCAAACAGCAATTTGTTGTTTGCCAACTTGTAATGAAGCAAAAGGCCCCGGTATTAAATGCTCGGAGTGACACTGACCGTTTATGTCTTTGCTAAAATCAATGGCACTGCCATCGGGTTGTTCGAATGCTTGTTGCACGAGTCGCGGTTCGCCTAATCTTTCAGTGGTGACAGCTTTGCATTTAGCAGAAAGAATATTTTCAGGGACCTCGAGGGTGAGAGTCCATATTCCGTCGTTTGATGAAATAGTTGCATTTGCACCATCTAATAAAATAGGTTGCTTTTCGTGAACAGACGGTGTAGCAAAACCAGAATATGCATTATCTTCCACCCAAATAGGTTGAAAATTGTCAGTGAATATATCCATATTGATTTTTGGGTGATGGGAATTAATGGTTTTTATAAATTCGTTATATGTAGGATATACATCACAGTTCTTTGTAAAAGGTTTGAGTTCATCATTAGTTGTTGTGTAATTGTCAATAAAAAGGTTATTGAAATACCTGTCATCTCCACCATATATTTCACTATAACCTGCAACTGCAGTAGAATGTGGGAAATGATATGGTGTAGAACGAGAAAGTTCTGTCCAATTTTTGATTTTTCCGCAAATCAAATTATGAACGAAAGCACCGCCTTGTGAACGAACATCAAGAGAATAAACGGACATTAACAGATTATGGTCAAGTAAATAAGGTCCGTGGTTCACTTCCATTACGATATCTATTTCGTTTTCATGTAAGATATTAGAGGTTACGCGACAACCTTGAGTTTGCCAATCAAGCCATATTCCAGCACAAGCACAGTGGTGTATATTATTGTTGTTTATAATAGTATCTATGCCAGCGTGGAATTTAATACCAGCCCTTTCATGACCCCAAAATTCGTGCTTATTGCTGATGTTGTATATATGATTGTGCTGCACTTTACTGAAAACACAGCCCAAATGGCCTACAACACCATTTTGACCGCAATCATAAATTACGTTGTTCTGCACGATGTGTGAGCCAATAGTATCTTTATTCCAGCCTATTTGCAATGCTGAAAATACCGCTTCCAATTGGTGACGGTGGTTTGATTTACGACTGTATTTGATACTTAAATTATGGCCTGTGGTTTCTTCTTTACCAAGGCTTATTGCACTACATTTTGCATCGTGTAATATGTTGTTTTCAATAATCCAACCCTTACTCCAATGGGGACCAACCATACCTATTTGGTGAGAGGTTGGAGGCGCCCAAGGACAAGCGGCTTGTGCAATTTCAAAACCGCGTAAGGTTATATAGTTTATACCCACAGTTTCGGGATAAAAACAACATGGACGTACATTTATTTCGATTAGTTCTTCATTAGGGTTATAATTCTGAAAATTGCAAAAAATTGTTGTGTTTGTTTCATCTACGGTTGCGTACCATTTAAGCATTGTACGTTCAGGTACGCAAACTGTTTTTCCTTCATTCTCACTCCAATAATAACAACAATTCGAACGAGGTGTGTTATCATATAGGTCTGTTAGTGATTTTGCTTCAAACATTGATGTACCGTTAATATACACATCTCCGAGATGGACTCTATAGTCTTCTACGGGCTCTTCTAACCAGTCTCCTTCTACTTCAAGGGCATAAGGATTCCAATTCCCAAACATTTCGTTAGGCAGAACTTTTTTCCAAACAGTACCTTCAACATTTTCCCAATTTTCAACTACTTCGGAGCCTTTGATTATGGGATGTTCACCCTCAACAGCTTCATAAGTGATTCGATTGTGGTTGCTTGTTCCTCCGCTTTTCGGGTTTATCCACTCGCGATAAGTACCACCATAAACCTTTATTATATCGCCTGCAACAGCAATTTGTGCCGCATGATTGATGGTTCTAAAAGGCGCGTTTTTTGAACCGTCTGATTGATTATTTCCTGTGGGTGAAATATAATAAATCATTAAAATTCTCCTTATTTAAACTTGGATCAGATTTTTAAAGAAGTATTTTTTATTCCTGTTTTATTAAAATACTCTTAAATCGTTAATTGAACATAATTTGGTTTATAATGTTTTGCAAATATTCTTGTTTGCCGCTTGAAGGAAGCTCAGGAGCACCCATGTTTTCAGCAACCTGAGCAAGCTCAGCAAGTGTAACTTCACCATTTATTATTTTTTCACCTATACCGTTTTTGAAAGATGAGTATCTTTCTGTAACAAAGTCATCTAATCTTCCGTCTTCAATGATTTCGGCTGCTTTAATAAGGCCTAAAGCAAAGGTGTCCATACCGAGAATAAATGCATGGAACATATCTTCGGCGGTGTAGCTTGGGCGGCGGGTTTTTGAATCGAAATTAAATCCACCTGTGAGTCCGCCTGCCTTTATAACTTCATACATGCACATAGTTGCATCATATACATTAGCGGGGAATTCATCAGTATCCCAGCCAAGCAATAAATCGCCCTGATTGGCATCAAGTGAGCCAAGCATACCATTTATAGCAGAAACACGTAATTCATGTTGGAAGGTATGACCTGCAAGTGTTGCATGGTTTGCTTCGATATTCATTTTGAAATCTTTTTCCAGACCGTGCTGACGTAAGAATCCTATTGCTGTAGCAGCATCGAAGTCATACTGGTGTTTCATAGGCTCCTTTGGTTTTGGCTCAATATAAAAATCTCCTGTAAAGCCTATTGAACGTCCATATTCTACCGCCATTTTCATAAGTCTTGCTATGTTTTCCTGTTCGAATTTCATATCAGTATTAAGAAGTGTTTCATAGCCTTCTCTACCGCCCCAGAAAACATAACCTTTACCGCCGAGTTTTACAGTCAAATCCAAAGCTTTTTTAACTTGAGCTGCCGCAAAACAAAATACATCTGCTGAGTTTGTAGAGCCTGCACCGTTCATAAATCTAGGGTTAGAAAACATATTCGCGGTACCCCAAAGACATTTTATGCCTGTTTCATTCATTTTTTCAAGCATATAATCGCTGATTTCATCAAGACGGCGATTGGTTTCCTTTATATCTTCTGCTTCGGGAACCAAATCAACATCATGAAAACAAAAATATT
This sequence comes from Acutalibacteraceae bacterium, assembly GCA_045578145.1. Taxonomy (GTDB): domain Bacteria; phylum Bacillota; class Clostridia; order Oscillospirales; family Acutalibacteraceae; genus UBA737. The sequence goes on along the minus strand of JAZNJT010000023.1, from coordinate 17,764 downwards.
CGATTCCTAGTTTTTGCATGAATTCAAAGCCTGCATCAACTTTTGCTTTGGCATGTTCCATAGTGCCTTTTTCGGCACCGAAAGATTTATCACCAGTATCTCTACCAAACATATCGGTTCCTGCAGCGCAAAGATTGTGCCACCAAGCCATAGAAAAGGGGAGATGCTCACGCATCGGTTTGCCTAAAATCACGCGGTTAGCGTCATAATACTTAAAAGCTAATGGGTTTTTGCTGTCCTTACCTTCGTATTTAATGGTGGGTATGTTATTAAAATATTCTTTCATCGTTTTTTCCTCACTTTATCTTTTTAAATAATTCTTTAACTGAAGGATATATTTCCTTGAATTTTTCATACTGCTTTTCGTATCGTTCTACAATTTCTCGTTGTGGCAGTATGGTTGATTTGATTTTTATGAAATTTTCGGCGCACTTATTTACGGATTCATATTCACCTGTGCCTACCATTGCAAGCATTGCACCGCCGTAACCAGGGCCCTGTTCGGTTTGGGGGATATTAATTTTTATATTGAGAACATTACTGAGAATTTTCTGCCAAAGCGGTGATTTAGCGCCACCTCCGCAAAGTCCACTGCTCTCTATATTTATGCCTAACGATTTTGCGATTTCTACATTATCCCTTATTGCAAAAGCTACACCCTCCAGTACAGCTTGGACCATATCAGCGCGTGTCGTGTCCATACGCATACCAATAAAAGTACCTCTTGCATCGGTATCGTTTATAGGACTGCGTTCGCCCATAAGATAGGGCAGAAAGTATACATCGTTATTACCTAATTTATCATCATTTATACAGATTTGCTCCTCTGCATAATTGCTTGTGTGTAATATTTCATCGCAAAACCATTTATTACAGGAAGCGGCAGATAAAATACAAGCCATTAGGTGATGATTTGAGTTTGCATGACAAAATGAATGTAACGCATTTTTATCGTCAACAGAAAACTTATCACAGGGGATAAATACTGTGCCTGAAGTTCCTAAAGAAATATTACACATTCCGTCAGTTACTGTTCCTGTACCTACTGCAGCAGCCGCATTATCACCTGCACCGGCAACAACCTTTGTGTCTTCACTGATATTAAATTGTTTTGCTATTTCGGGCAACACTGTTCCCACTACTTCATAGCTTTCATAAAGCTTTGGCATTTGCTGTTTTGAAACAGAACAAATATTGAGCATATCTTCAGACCAACATTTATTTTTAACGTCTAACAAAAGCATGCCAGAAGCATCAGAATAATCAGTAGAATGTATGCCTGTCAGCTTATAATTTATGTAATCTTTAGGTAACATAATTTTACGTATTCTACTGAAATTTTCAGGCTCGTTGTTTTTAAGCCATAGTAATTTTGGTGCAGTAAATCCTGCGAAAGCAATATTAGCGGTGAGCTCGGAAAGCTTTTTTTTGCCTATGACTTCATTTAGATAGTCGGTCTCCTTATCAGTTCTGCCGTCATTCCATAAAATTGCAGGGCGAATAACAAGGTCATTTTCGTCGAGAACAACCAGACCGTGCATCTGACCTCCTGCTCCTATGCCGGCTATTTTTGAAGCATCTACATTACATATTAGCTCTTTTATACCTGAACAAAAGCCTTCCCACCAATCTTCAGGATTTTGTTCGCTCCATCCTGAATTTGGATAGTGTACATCATAGCTTTTTGTAACGGTTTTTAATATATTTCCACCGTTATCAAGTAAAAGAAGTTTTAATGCTGATGTTCCTAAATCAACACCAATATAGTATTTCATAACAGTACCTCCTTGAATTATATTATATAGCATATAGTTTGACTTTTCTTGCAATATGTTATATAATAAATAGACAATATTTTACATTTTGGAGAAAAAACATGTTTTATCAAGTTGAACATATCGGCGCGCCAGAGCATTTTGTTGTAGAAAAAAATTGCAATTATTCTTTTCCCCCTCATATTCATCAATGCTTTGAAATGATAACCATAAATGAAGGTACTATGAACGTGACGGTTGATAAAAAGATATACAAACTTAAAAAGGGTGAATCTATTATGATTTTCCCTAATCAAATACATTCTCTTGATTCAACCCAGAGTACGCATACCCTTTGTATTTTTTTCTCGGATTTTGTAAAAGTTTTTTCTAGGAAAATACAAAACAAAATACCGCAAGATAATAAGTTTTCACTTGGAAAAGAACTATCAGATTTGTTTGAACAATTAGAAACAAATGATTCTGAAATGTTTAGAAAAGGCGTTTTATATTTGATTTGCAATGCATTTCATAATACAGCAACGTACATCAAACAAGATACTAATCGATATGATTTGTTATACCATATATTTGCTTTTGTGGACAAAAATTTTGATAGTGAATGTTCCCTTTTTTTACTTGCAAAGGAAAGCGGATACAATTATTCATATATATCCCGCTATTTTAAAAAGGTTGTTGGTATAACCTTTAATGAATATGTAAACAATTATCGGCTCAATCATGCCTGCTATTTAATCAAAAATAACGGGGGTTCTATGCTCCAGTGTGCTTTGGATAGCGGATTCATATCACTTCGTACCTTTAATCGCAGCTTTAAACAGCGTTTTGGTATAACCCCTACGCAATACAAAAAAAGGATAACATTATAGGGGTAAATTGTCTTTTATATCACTAAAAATCTGCCTTTTTAGGAGCAAATAATTTTGTTTGATAATGTGCTGGCAACCAACTGCTTTACAAGCTCAAATATGTACTGTAAACTAAATCTAACAGTTTGCTGAATATGAAATAAAAATGCGGTTTTCACTAAAAGAAAACCGCATTTTTATTTATTAAGCTTTGTTTACAGAACCGAAAAGTTCCATTTTTTCTTTAACGGTAGCTTTGATAGCTGCTGTACCGTCTGCAAGGATTTTTCTGGGATCGAAGCCTTTGCCTTCAAGGTCTTTGCCAGCTTCAATATATTTGCGGGTAGCTTCTGCGAAAGCTAACTGACATTCGGTGTTAACATTGATTTTTGAAACACCTAATGAAATAGCTTTCTTAATCATATCAGCAGGGATACCTGTGCCGCCATGTAGAACTAAGGGCATTGTGCCTGTGAGTTCTTGAATCTTAGCTAAAGTATCAAAGTTAAGACCTGCCCAGTTTGCAGGATATTTACCGTGGATATTACCGATACCGGCAGCAAGCATTGTAATGCCTAAATCAGCAATCATTTTACATTCCTCGGGGTCAGCTACTTCGCCGCTTCCTACAACGCCGTCTTCCTCGCCGCCGATAGCGCCAACCTCTGCTTCAAGAGAAAGGCCTTTTTCCTCGCAGATTGCAACTAATTCTTTAGTTTTTGCGATGTTTTCCTCAATCGGATAGTGTGAGCCGTCAAACATAACAGAAGAGAATCCTGCTTCGATGCACTGTTTAGCAGCTTCATAGCTGCCGTGGTCAAGGTGGAGAGCAACAGGAACTGTAATTCCAAGCTCGTTAATCATACCGTTAACCATACCAACTATTGTGGTGTAGCCACACATATATTTACCTGCGCCCTCAGAAACACCGAGAATTACAGGTGACTTTAATTCCTCGGCTGTTTGAAGAATAGCCTTTGTCCATTCAAGATTATTGATATTGAACTGACCTACGGCGTATTTGCCTGCTTTTGCTTTGTTAAGCATTTCTTTTGCGGAAACTAACATTTAAAAATTCCTCCATTGTTAAAATTTACAACAACTATTGTATACCAACTTCACTCTAAAATCAAGAGTTATTTATCTGAAATTTCCGGTTTTACTTCAAGTAATTCAGGATTTTTAAGATATTTTTTGAGAGTTCTGAAAGCGGTTGCGAAATAACTGCCAGAACAGATGCGTTCATCCATAGTAACACCTATCGGTATTGATTTTTCAAAAATAATTTCTCCACCCTTGCGCTTTGGAACCTCGCGGCTGTTACCCATAGCAAAAAATACGCTGGTAGTACCAAACTCATAACAATGATGATAAATATGGTTTGTTCTGATAGATGCTAAATTTGTTATACCCATACTCATATGGAAGGGTGACATGTCGATTATAAATTTTGGAAGCAAGCCATAGCGGTCAAGCAATTTAAACAGTTTAACCGCAACTGTTACAAGACCGGGGACGCTTAGCAAAAACTTAATAATTCTTTCAGTACCGTTCTTTTCGGGCGCTTCGCGGTTTGAGTTAACATATGTATTAATTTTATTGTTAACGTCAAAAACAGTGTCATTTATGTCAAAATACATCTTTGACATTGTGCCTTGGTGGCTTTCAAGTGATTGGAGTACAACCATACCAACAGCGATTTCATTTCTTTCATAAATTTTGCGGTTAACAACAAAGCGGTTAAGCTCAGGAAACTCTGACATAGTTCTGACATAAGCCGCGATTACCAATGCCATATGGCTGATACTTATTCCTTCTTTACGCTTTTGGTTGATATAGGTTTGAATTGGCTCATAAGGAATATCTATAGTAATCATATTCATAGAATCTACGCGTTTATCCATAATATGCGCTGCTACTGTATACATTGGGTCTGCGTTTCTTACACGTTTTCCGTCTGCTCTCATATTTTACTCCTAACTGCCGATTAACGACTGAGAATATTAAATTAACAACATAATGATACCACATTCGACCTATTATTACAACACTTTTTTGAACAGAGTATGAACAAATAATGGAATTTAACAATAGTTTATGTTATAGCATACTGTGATAGAAGAGGTGGTATGTAAATGGATAGAAAAACTGTTGAAAAATATAAAAACGAAATGCTAAATATGTATAAAGGTACAAGAGCTATTCCTACTGTGACTGAGCCAGATATATCAACGCCGACTGTTCCGCAAGTAAGCACGCAAGATGACAGTACGGGCGGACTTGTTGCTATTGTGACTACTATCAGAAATCTTTATCCTGTGCCTAATGCGCGTGTTACTGTTTTTACGGGAAATATTGAGGATAAGCAGGTTGTTGCAACCGATGTTACTGATTCTAGCGGAAGAACGGGCATATTCAGGCTTAAAACTCCGTCAAGACAGTTATCGCAACAGGCAGACCGAAATGCATTGCCATACGCGGTTTACAATATGATTGTGGAGGCTGACGGGTTTATTGATAATATTCATCTTAATATACCTGTTTTCAGCGGTGTAACTTCCTTGCAACGTTCTGACATGATACTTATAGAAACAGCAGGAGTTGACAAAGATGCTCAAATATTTAATGAGGGTGAACGTTATGACCTATAGTATAATTAAAAAAATTGCAGGGGGAATATTATAATGGCACCTATTTTACCGTTTATACCGGTGGACATAACTGTGCATCTAGGAGCGCCAGGCAGTGCAGCGGAGAACGTGACAGTTCCATTTGTGGATTATATTAAGAATGTGGCTTCAAGTGAAATTTATCCAACTTGGCCTGAGAATGCGCTCAGAGCCAATATATATGCCATAATTTCATTTGCGCTTAACAGAATTTATACCGAGTGGTATCCGTCGCGCGGGTATAATTTTGACATAACTAATTCTACGGCGTTTGACCAAGCGTATGTAAAGGACAGAGAAATATTTGAGAACATAAGTAACATAGTGGATGAAATATTTAATGATTATGTTGTAAGGCAAGGAAATATTCAACCTCTTTTTACTCAATTCTGCAACGGAACTACTTCTACCTGCGAGGGACTGTCGCAGTGGGGGACTGTAAATCTTGCTAACGAAGGGCTTACACCGTTCAGTATTTTACAAAGATATTACGGTAATGATATAGGGATTGTTGAAAACGCGCCTGTAGCAGATGTTGATGAGGTTTATCCAAACGAGCCGTTAAGACTAGGGTCTGCGGGAAACAGCGTGAAAATTATTCAAACCGAGCTTAACCGCATTTCGCAGAATTACCCTGCAATTCCTAAAATAGAAAATGAAAACGGAATATTCGGAACAGACACCGAAGCTGCGGTAAAGAAGTTTCAGGAGATATTTTCGCTAGCCCAGACGGGTGAGGTTGATAAAGCTACATGGTATAGCATAAAACGTTATTTTACGGGTGTTAAAGGACTTTCTGAGCTTGCAAGTGAGGGTATAACCTTAGAAGAGGCATCAATACCCTTTGATACCGAAATAGCGGAGGGCGACAGCGGAATTGCTGTAAGAACGCTGCAATACTATTTAAGTGTTATCGCATATTTTAACGGTAATTTAGAGCCTGTACCGTTAAGCGGTTATTTTGATTCAGGTACAGTGGACGCGGTAGAGCGTTTCCAGAGGTTTTACGGACTGCCTGAAACAGGAATTGTGGATAATGCAACATGGAATGTAATAAGCCGAATTTACACCGAAACGGTAGCCTCACTACCGCAAGGCTATGAGGGGAGTAACGCTAAACTTTATCCGGGGTATTTCTTAACAGAGGGTATGAGAAATGAAAATGTTCGCGATTTACAGACTTATATAAATCTTATTTCAAGAAATATAAATGAAATCCCCAATGTTTCGGTGACAGGATTTTTCGGTGAGCAAACCGAAAATGCGGTAAGTACTATTCAAAGACTTTACGGAATACCTGTTTCGGGAGCGGTAGGACCTGTTACGTGGTATACAATAGCACGTGAATACGATGCGCTTAATAATCCGAGTAACGTATAGTTTCTTTAAAAAATCACAAAATATATAAAATTGTTTTGTGAGGTAAAATATGAATTCGTTATGGAAAGCAACCGCCGAAATTCCTCGTTTCCCAAGTCTTAAAAGGGATATTAAAACCGATATTTTAATAATAGGCGGAGGTATGGCGGGAATATTGACAGCGTATTTATTAGAACAGCAGGGTGTTAATTACTGTCTTGTCGAGGGCGGGAGGATAGCTAATGCTACAACCGCTAATACAACCGCGAAAATCACGGCTCAGCACGGAACTTTGTATGCAGAGCTTTTGGCTAAATATGGCACTGAAAAAGCCAAGAAATATCTTGATATAAATTTAAAGGCAGTAAACCTTTTTAAAAAAATAGCTACCGACTGTGATTTCGAGCATAAAGATAACTATGTTTATTCTAAAACAAATAGAAGAAAATTAGAAAACGAAATTTTGGCATTAGAAAAAATAGGCTATAAAGCAGAATTTTGCGATAATATACCCCTACCATTTCAAACGGTAGGGGCAGTTAAATTTACAAATCAGGCGCAGTTTCATCCTCTTAAATTCATAAGCAACATATCTAAAAATCTTAAAATTTATGAAAGCACCTTTATTAAAGAGGTTAAGGACGGCACAGCCTATACCGATACTAACACAATTAAAGCTGAGAAAATAATAGTAGCAACACATTTTCCGTTTATTAACCGCCACGGTAGTTATTTTTTAAAGCTTTATCAGCACCGCTCGTATGTCACTGCACTAAAGCATGCGCAGAATGTGGAAGGTATGTATGTAGATGAGGCGCAAAACGGACTTTCTTTCAGGAATTACAAGGATTTACTGCTTTTAGGCGGAGGTGACCACCGAACAGGAAAGCAGGGCGGGGGAGTAGGGGAACTCAGACGCTTTGCAAGTAATAACTATCCTCACTCAAAGGAAATTTATAACTGGGCGGCACAGGATTGTATGAGCCTTGATTCTATAGCATATATCGGTAAATACTCTGCGCTTTGCTCAGAACTTTATGTAGCTACAGGTTTCAACAAATGGGGGATGACGGGAAGTGCTGTTTCGTCTATGCTTTTGTGTGACGCGGTACTTGGAAAACAAAATGAATATGCATCTGTATTTTTGCCTACAAGAAGTATTTTAAAGCTACAGCTTGCGGTGAATGGATTCGAGGCGGTTACAAATATTCTTAATTTCAAAACACCGAGATGCACCCACTTAGGTTGCGCTCTCAAATGGAACAGGCAGGAGCATAGTTGGGACTGTGCCTGTCATGGCTCAAGATTTTCTAAGGACGGCAGAGTGCTTGAGAATCCTGCTATGAAAAACTTAGAGGATTAAGAATGGTTAATATATTTTATTCTTAAGGGTTTATTAAATTGTTTTGCAAAATTTATCATTGATTTTGTGCCTTTTGATTTTCCGTCCCAAAAACAGATTATATAATCCCCGATTTGTGCCATAAGCTTATTTCTTTTAGGTCCTGCACTTTTACCGTATTTTTCCCATTCGGCATGGTATAACTCTACTTTATATTCATTTTCTTTAGCATAGCGCTCACCTAATTTATCCGCACCTTTACAACCGCCTGAAACAAATACAAGCGTATATTCTTGCCGTATCCTTTTGATAACTGTGTCGATACACTCTTTTGCTTCGGTATAATTTTCGTAATTTCTGCAACCCGCAATAACAATTCGTTTAATCATTATAAACACCTTAATAATTCTTATTTAGAATTATTTTATTATAATTCTGTTACGGAATTATGTCAAGTCTGCTTATTTATATAATTCAAGTATAGAATATAAAGGAGAGATAACCTTGAAAATTCGTAAGCTTGAATACGGAAACTGTAATATTGTAGGTAAAAATATAGAACGCATTCGTAAAGAAAAGGGTATAAAGCAAAAGGATTTTATTTCACAAATGCAGATTATGGGTTGTGATATCAATCCGACAAGTTATTCAAAGCTTGAAGGTCAAGTAAGAATTGCAACTGATAAAGAAATTTATATTATTGCAAAAATTTTAAAAGTATCAGTTGACGATTTGTTTAAATCTTAAAAAATACCCAAGTGTTAAAAACACTTGGGCATTAATTTATACAGTAGGTGTAAAACCTAAATCTTCAAGTTCGTTCAGCGCTGTTTTAAGGCAGTGTTCACAACCGTCTACCGTTACGGTTTTATTCTCTAAGTTTACGGTGAACTTAATACCTGTATCACCAAGAGCGCGGTTAATTCTTTCCACACATCTTTCACAGTGCATATCGGGAACAGAAATTTGATGAATCATTTTTAAAACTCCTTTTTATATTGATATAATTAAATTTAAATGGTATAATATTACATATAACTATAAAAGAGGACTTATAAATGGGAGATATTCTTTATATTGTAGTTCCTTGCTTTAATGAACAAGAGGTTTTAAGGGAAACTGCAAAAAGGTTAAGGCAAAAGCTTGAGACTCTTATTGAAAAGGGAAGTGTAAGCGCTAAAAGCCGTATTTTATTTGTTAATGACGGCTCAAAGGATAATACTCTTGGTATTATAGAGGAGCTATATTCGGAGTGTGGACTTTTTGAGGGGATAAATTTAAGTCGAAATCGCGGTCATCAAAATGCGCTTTTAGCAGGACTTATGACAGCCCGAAATAAAGCCGATGTTACAATATCAATGGATGCTGATTTACAGGATGATATAAATGCTGTAGACAAAATGCTTGACGAATATTATGCAGGCTGCGATATCGTTTACGGAATACGTAAAAAACGCAAAACAGATACTTTCTTCAAGAGGTTTACAGCCGAACTGTTTTACAGGATGATGAATTTTTTAGGAACTGAAACTGTATTTAACCACGCGGATTACAGGCTGATGTCAAAGCGTGCGCTTGACGGATTATCTGAGTTTAAAGAGGTTAATTTATTCCTCAGAGGAATAGTTACTATGATAGGTTATAGGACAAGCTCGGTTTACTATGACCGTGAGGAGCGCTTTGCAGGGGAAAGCAAATATCCGCTAAAGAAAATGATAAGCTTTGCTTTAGAGGGTATAACTTCATTCAGCGTAAAGCCAATAAGACTTATAACCTTAATCGGTTTTATGATATTTATTACCAGTATAATTATGATTGTTTATTTTATAATAAGGTGGCTTATAGGAGCTACTGTTGTAGGTTGGGCAAGTGTGGCTTGCTCGGTTTGGGCTATAGGCGGACTTATAATGTTATCCCTTGGTGTTATTGGTGAGTATATTGGTAAAATATATCTCGAAAGCAAACAACGCCCTAAATATATTATAAAAAATTTTTTAGAGCATAAGGATTAAAAAATTAACGGTGAAAATTTTAATTCACCGTTAATTTTTTATTTTTTAGCCTAAGGGCGTTACCAACCACAAAAACAGAACTGAAGGACATAGCAAGTCCGGCTATCATTGGGCTTAAAAGCGGACCGCCAAAGGCATATAAAGTGCCTGCGGCAACAGGTATCAAAATAGTATTATAGCAAAAAGCCCAGAAAAGATTTTGCTTTATATTTTTAATTGTAAGATGTGAAAGTCTTATTGCCCTTGCAACATCACAGGGATCGTTTTTCATAAGCACTATATCCGCCGATTCAATAGCGATATCACTGCCGTTGCCTATTGCTATTCCCACATCTGCGGTACTTAAAGCGGGCGCATCGTTAATACCGTCGCCCACCATTAATGTAGGTCCGTACTCGTCTTTAATTTGTTCTAAAATTTTAGCCTTTTCTTGTGGTAAAACCTCAGAATAAACACGGTCGGCAGAAATAAGAGAGCCTACATAATCGGCGCAAAACTTATTATCTCCTGATAGAAGAATTGTTTTAATTCCCATATTTTTAAGTGAATTAAAGGCTTGCTTCGAGGTATCCTTTATACTGTCCCAAATAGCTATAAAGCCTAAGGCAACACCGTTAAAACCTATATAAACGATAGATTTACCCTCTTTGGATTTACTGCTTGAAATAGATTTAAATTCACTGATAGATATGCCGTTTTCTTCTAAAAATTGGGAGCTTCCTACAAGCAAGCTTTTACCATCCACCGTACAGTAAATTCCCTTGCCTGAAATGCTTTTTAAATTTTCAGCCTTTTGTTTAGGGTTGATGTTATTTTTTTCGGCATATTGCTTTATAGCTACAGCTAACGGATGCTCCGAGCCTTTTTCGGCAATAAAGGCTAGTTCTAAAACCAAAGTGTCGCCAATTATATCCGACACAACCGTCTTGCCGTTAGTTACTGTACCTGTTTTATCAAAAACAGCCACCTTTATTTTATGCGTGGTTTCCAAAACCTCGCCGTTGCGAATTAAAATGCCATTTAAAGCGCCAAGACCTGTTCCTACCATTATTGCGGTGGGTGTAGCAAGACCTAAAGCACAAGGACAAGCGACAACCAAAACACTTGTGAATATTTTAATCGAAAATGCAAAATCTTTGCTCCAAATAAACCAAATAATGAATGAAACTAAAGCAATAGCTATAACAGAGGGTACAAATATGCCCGCAACCTTATCGGCAGTTCTTGAAATAGGTGCTTTTTTACTGCTTGCATTCTCAACAAATTTTATGATTTTTGCAATAGCGGTGTCATCACCAATTTTTGTAACCTTAACGAAAATCAGTCCGTCAGTATTAATGCTTCCGCCTACAACACTATCACCAACAGTTTTTGAAACAGGCATACTCTCGCCAGTAAGCATAGATTCGTCAATATAGGCACTGCCCTCGGTTATAACTCCATCAAGTCCGATTTTAGCGCCTGATTTCACAGTTATTATTTCACCAAGCGACACGCTATCGGTAGGCACTGTGAATTCTTTATTATTTCTTATTACAGTTACTGTATCGGGCGAAAGTTCCATAATTTTTTTTATGGCGGCAGTAGTTTTTTTACGGCTTGTGTTTTCAAAATATTTGCCAAGCATTACAAGTGTTATTACAACTGCAACCGATTCAAAATAAAGATTATGCACAGCATGTAGGTTATCCTTAATAGTAAAGGTCATAACGATACTGTATACAAAGGATGCACCCGCGCCTATAGCTACTAAAGAATCCATATTCGGATGTCCCCGAAGAAGTAGAGGAATGCCGTTAGAGAAGAATTTTCTGCCGAAAAACAAAGCGGGTAGACACAGCAAAAGCTGAATCAAAGCAAAATTATATGGCGCTGATTCCATATCCAAAAAATTAGGAAGAGGTATATTGCCAAAAATCATTTGCCCCATTGAAATATAAAGCAAAATTAAACTTGATATGGCAGATAAAATTATCGGCATCAGAGAGTCTTTTTTTTCGGACTTTTTTTCTTTGGTTTTTTCTTTTTCTATTCCAAAGCCTGCTTTTTCTACAACCCTCACAAAGTCTTCATGTCTGACTTTGTTTTCATCAAAGTTTACGGTCATTTTACCTGTGAGCAAATTTACATCGCAAAGCTTCACACCGTCTAATCGGGACACAACCCTAGTAACCGAAGCACTGCAAGCCGCACAGGACATACCGCTTATATTATAAATTTCAGTTTTCATAAGTATTCCTACAATATAAGTTCAATTAAAAATACTACAAGACAGGAGCAAACTGCCACTCCGAAAAGACCTGCGCCTAAATATGCAAGAATGACACCTGCAATTAAGGCGGCAATTCCCGACCAGATGCTTTCAGTAGCGTTCACAATAGCAGGAAAGGTCATAACAGCAAGAGTAACATAAGGAACATAATAGAGAAAAGAACGAATGGTTATATTTGTTATTTTTTTTCGCACAAATGTGAGAGGTAAAAGACGTATCAAATATGTAACCAAAGCCATAATAAATATGTAAATATATGTGTTATGCATTAGACTTATCCTCCTTTACAGGAAAGAGAAATGCTGCGCCAAGTGAGATTATAACAGTTAAAATTATAATCCTTAAACCCTCGGATATACCACTTAAAAACGGCAGTTTTGCGAATAAAAGGCTAGCTGTCATTGAAACTAAAATAAGTTTTAATATAAGTTTATCCTTAGAGGCTACAGGTACTAGGATTGCTATAAACATTCCGTAAAGTCCCACATTTAAAGCATTTACAACAGCTATCGGTAAAATGTTGCCCATAACTACACCGAAATATGTACCCAGCGCCCAACCTGGAATCGAAACTGTCATAGCACCGTAATTATAAAATGGGTTAAGCTCACCCTTAACGGCTATAGAAATTCCGAAAATTTCATCGGTAACATCGAAAGCTATAAGACTTCTGTGTAAAGTCGAGGTCTTAGGCGCTAATTTCTGACTGAGGGCAAACGCCATTAAAATATATCTTGCATTAACTACTAATTGGGTTAGTGCCATTTCTAAATAGCTTGCATTTTGTTCTATTAGGGTAAATCCTGCATATCCGCCTGCCGATGCATTTGTAAGACCTGCGGCAAACATTGCCTGTAAGGGTGTAAGGCCTGCTCTTTTAGCCACAATACCAAGTGTAAAGGCAACAGCAAAGTAACCTAAGGCTATAGGAATACCGTCTATTAAACCTTTTCTGTACCATTTAATATTATTTTTCAATACAATCACCAATTATTTATTTTAGTCTCTTTTTATGATTTCGTCAACAGTAAAATATAAATTATATTGACAAATACTATGAAATTAAATAAAATTATAACTAGTATGACAGTTGGAGGAAAAAATGGAAAAAATCGCTATTATGACTGATACTAACAGCGGTATTACCCCCAAATATGCAAAGGAAAACGGGATTTTTCTTTTACAAATGCCGTTTTTTGTGGATGGTGAAGAGTTTTTTGAATACGGCTCTATAGACCATGATGAGTTTTTTGCCCGTATGACTGCTGGTGCTGAAGTTTCAACATCACAGCCGTCTCCAGGTGCACTTTGCGAAATGTGGGAAAAGCTCTTAGAGTTATATGAAACTATAATATATATTCCAATGTCCTCTGCTTTAAGCGGCACATATCAGACAGCAAAAATGATGGCAAATGGATATAACGATAGGGTTTTAGTGGTTGATAACAAGCGGATTTCGGTAACATTGCGAAGAGCGGTGCTTGATGCTGTTATAATGAAAAATAACGGGCTTTCAGCAAAGCAAATATGCGAAGAATTAGAAGCCGACGCTTTAAATGCTTCCATATATGTTACGGTTAATACTTTGGAATATCTCAAAAAAAGCGGAAGAGTAACTCCATCGGGAGCGGCAATAGGTACGCTTTTGGGAATAAAGCCTGTTCTTAAAATTTTAGGAGATAAGCTTGATGCTTATAAAAAGGTGCGTGGTATTTCTGCAGCTATGGATACTATGCTTGAAGCCGCAGAGAATGATATTAAAAATCGCTTTGGCGGTGAAAAAATAGAAATCCGCGCTGCATACACGGGAAAGCTTTCGCAGGGAGCGGAATGGCAAAGAAAGGTAGCTGAGCGTTTCCCCCAATATGAAATAGGACTTGATGTTTTACCCCTTAGCATTGCCTGTCATTTAGGACCTGGAGCTTTGGGTGTAGGAATTAATAAGGTAATATAGAAAAATCGGGCTTTAAAGCCCGATTTTTTAGTTTTTAAGACTTTGCATAGGAGCTGGTATTCTGCCTGCTCTGTCAATAAATTTCTTAGGACTTTTGGTAATGTTTACCTTCATAATAGGTCCTGAGCCTAAAAGTCCGCCAAATTCGAGTGTTTCGCCTGCTTTCTTGCCGATAGCGGGAATTACTCTTACAGCAGTGGTTTTTGAATTGACCATTCCTATTGCGGCTTCATCTGCAATAATTGCTGATATAACTTCGGCAGGAGTCTCGCCTGGTATTGCAATCATATCAAGACCAACTGAGCAAACAGCGGTCATAGCCTCAAGTTTGGATAGCTCTAAATCTCCTGAAACTGCGGCAGCTATCATACCTGCATCCTCTGATACTGGAATGAATGCGCCTGAAAGTCCGCCAACATAAGATGATGCCATAACGCCACCTTTTTTTACCGCATCGTTTAGCATTGCGAGTGCGGCGGTTGTGCCGTGTGTGCCGCAGGTTTCAAGTCCCATTTCCTCTAAAATGTGGGCTACTGAGTCGCCGATAGCTGGGGTGGGCGCTAATGAAAGGTCAACAATGCCGAAAGGAACACCTAAACGTCGGGAAGCTTCAGTTCCTACAAGCTGTCCCATACGTGTTATCTTAAATGCAGTACGCTTTATAATTTCTGCAAGCTGCCCCAAATCGCCGTTAGGACATTTTTTTAGAGCCGCCTGAACAACACCGGGGCCCGATACGCCTACGTGAATTACACAGTCAGGCTCGCCGACACCGTGAAAAGCACCTGCCATAAAGGGATTATCCTCAACAGCGTTACAGAAAACAACAAGTTTTGCACAACCAATACAGTCTCGGTCGGCTGTGATTTCAGCAGTTTCTCTTACAATCTGTCCCATAAGCTTTACAGCATTCATATTAATACCGGCTTTTGTAGAACCTATGTTAACTGAAGAACAGATATTGTTTGTAACCGACAATGCTTCGGGAATAGATCGGATAAGCGCTTCGTCACCTGCCGAGAAGCCCTTATGCACCAAAGCGGAATATCCGCCTATAAAGTTAACTCCTGTAGCATCAGCCGCTTTTTGAAGTGCCTTTGCATATTTTACAGGGTTACCTCCTGAGCATGCTACAAGCATAGCAATAGGTGTTACCGAAATTCTTTTATTAATGATAGGTATGCCGAATTCTTTCTCGATATCTTCGCCTACTTTTACAAGATTGCCTGCAAGACGTGTAATCTTGTTATAAATCTTTTCGCAGGCTCTGTCTTCATCAGAGTCGGCGCAGTCGAGCAGTGAAATACCCATTGTAACTGTGCGAATGTCAAGATTTTCCTCGGAAATCATATTTATGGTTTCCATAATATCCTTAATATTTATCATTTAATTACCCCTAAATTCTGTGCATTGAATTAAAAATTTCTTCGTGCATAACGCGGATATCAAGATTATTTTGCTCGCCTAAAGTCTTCATTTTATCAGAAAAAGCGGCAAATGAACAGTTAAGCTCTTTAATTTCTGTGAGCATTACCATAACGAACATATCCTGTAATACTGATTGGGTAATATCAAGAATATTTGCATTGCACTCTGCGCAAATATTACTAACCTTAGAAATAATACCAACGGCATCCTTTCCTATTACGGAAACAACTGTTTTCATATTTTCTTCCCCTTTGAATAATATTAATATAATTTTATCATAAGTAAAAAACAATATCAATGAAAAAATGTATGAATATTTGCAAAAGATTTCTATCTTTTTGTATGTAGTGCTGAAATTGTCATATTTTGTGCTTTGTTTAAAAAATAACACAATATGTTGTTGACAAATGTCTATATTTAGGTTAAAATAATTTTACCCCCCTCAAAATATTGGGGGTATATTTTTCTATGGCTAAGGAGTATATTATGGAACACAAGAATTGGAACGGTTTCAAAGGCGGCATATGGCAAGAAGAAATAAATGTCCGCGATTTTATACAGAATAACTACAATGAGTATAAGGGGGATTCTGCTTTTTTAGCGGGTGCTACTAAGCGTACAGATGAGCTGATGAAAAAGCTTAACGCTCTTTTTGCGCTTGAAAGACATTTGGGCGGAGTTCTTGATATTGATACCGAAACTGTATCGTCACTTGTGAGTTATGCGCCTGGATATATAGATAAAGAAAATGAGATTATTGTAGGTATGCAGACTAACCGCCCCTTAAAGCGCGGTGTTAATCCCTTTGGCGGTATGCGTATGGCACGTCAGGCTTGTGAGGCATACGGCTATAAGCTTAATGATAAAATTGAGAGCCAGTTTGAGTTCAGAACAACTCATAATGACGGTGTTTTCAGAGCATATACAGATGAAATGCGTCTTGCACGTAAAAGCCACGTTATAACAGGTCTTCCCGATGCTTACGGCAGAGGAAGAATTATCGGTGACTACCGCCGTGTAGCTCTTTACGGTGTGGACAGACTAATTGAAGAAAAGAAAAAGGATAAGAAGGCGCTCGAAAACTCTCTCTTTAATAACGATAATATCCGTCTTACCGAGGAACTTTACAAACAGATAGAATTTTTAGGTCTTATGAAGAAGATGGCAGAAATGTACGGCTTTGACATCAGCGGTCCTGCCGCTAATGCAAGAGAAGCTATTCAGTGGACATATTTCGCATATCTTGCATCGATCAAGGAGCAAAACGGTGCCGCAATGTCACTGGGTAGAGTAAGTACTTTCTTTGATATTTATATTGAAAGAGATATAAAGTTGGGCATTCTTGATGAAATTTCTGCACAGGAACTTATTGACGATTTCGTTATGAAACTTCGTATTGCAAGACATTTAAGAACTCCTGAGTATAATGAACTTTTTGGGGGCGACCCGATGTGGATTACCGAGGCTGTAGGCGGTATGGGTGAGGATGGCAGAACTCTTGTTACAAAGAGCAGCTTCCGTATTCTTAACACACTTTATACCTTAGGCTCTTCACCGGAGCCTAACCTTACAGTGCTTTGGTCTAATTCTTTACCTCAGGGCTTCAAGAAATTCTGCGCAAAGGTATCCTGTGATACTGACTCGATTCAGTATGAAAATGACGATATTATGCGTCCTATATATGGCGACGATTACGCTATTGCTTGCTGTGTTTCTGCAATGAAGGTAGGTAAGCAGATGCAGTTCTTCGGCGCTCGCTGTAATTTAGCAAAGCTTCTGCTTATTGCTATCAACGGTGGTTATGACACCTCAAGTGATATTCATATCGGACCTCAGATGCCTGTTTTAGAAGGCGATAAGCTTGATTACCAAGAGGTTATGAAGCGTGTAGATATTTATATGGAATGGCTTGCAAACCTCTATGTAAATACAATGAATATCATTCACTTTATGCACGATAAGTATGCTTACGAAAGAACACAAATGGCGCTTCACGATACAGAGGTTGAACGCTTAATGGCTTTCGGTATTGCAGGACTTTCGGTTGTGGCAGATTCTTTAAGCGCCATTAAATATGCTAATGTAAAGCCTGTCCGCAATGAAAA
>JAZNJT010000022.1:0-5165 GCA_045578145.1 Acutalibacteraceae bacterium | reverse complement strand
TCAACAAGACGCTTCATAACAAAAGGCTTAAAGAGTTCAAGTGCCATTTCCTTAGGCAAACCACACTGATACATCTTTAGTTCAGGACCTACAACAATAACAGAACGTCCCGAATAGTCGACACGCTTACCGAGCAAGTTCTGACGGAAACGTCCCTGCTTACCCTTGAGCATATCAGAAAGAGATTTAAGTGCACGGTTATTTGGACCTGTAACAGGCTTACCGCGTCTGCCGTTGTCAATAAGAGCGTCAACAGCTTCCTGTAGCATTCTCTTTTCGTTGCGTACAATTATATCGGGAGCTCGCAACTCTAGAAGTCTCTTAAGACGGTTGTTACGGTTAATTACACGTCTGTAAAGATCATTAAGGTCACTTGTAGCAAATCTGCCGCCATCAAGCTGAACCATAGGTCTAAGGTCAGGAGGAATTACAGGAATGACATCAAGAATCATCCACTCAGGACGATTGCCCGACATTCTGAATGCCTCTAAAACCTCAAGTCTTTTTAAAATGCGGATACGCTTCTGACCCGATGCGTCTTCAAGCTCTGTTCTGAGCTCTGCGCAAGACTTATCAAGGTCGATTTCCTGTAGAAGTTTCTTTATAGCCTCAGCGCCCATTCCCGCCTCAAAATCGTCCTCATACTTTTCGCGCATATCGCGGTACTGTTTTTCATTAAGAAGCTGCTTTTTCTCAAGCGGTGTGCTACCTGGGTCAGTAACTATATACTGTGAGAAATAAAGTACCTGCTCAAGTGCTTTAGGTGTTATATCAAGTACTAATCCCATACGTGACGGAATAGTCTTAAAATACCAGATATGTGACACAGGAGCCGCAAGCTCAATAGAGCCCATACGCTCACGGCGCACCTTAGCACGTGTTACTTCAACGCCGCAACGTTCACAAACCTTGCCCTTATAGCGAATTCTTTTATACTTGCCGCAATGGCATTCCCAGTCCTTTTGAGGTCCGAAAATACGCTCGCAGAAAAGACCTCCCTGTTCAGGTTTTAAGGTTCTGTAGTTAATAGTTTCCGGCTTTGTTACTTCGCCGTGGGACCAACTTCTTATCTGTTCGGGAGACGCAAGTCCAATTCGTATTGATTCAAATTCAATTTCTGCCATAATTGCCCTCCGTTACATTTCTTCATCAGCGTCATCATAGTCGCTGTAATTGTTTTCATCAGATGTTATCGCTTCGCCGTTTTCATCTTCAAGACCAAAGCCTGTAAGATTGTCGGCAACCACATTCTCCTCAAAGCCTGTATCCTCGTTATCTGCGATAACAGGCATTCCTAAACCGATATCGTCATCATCATCAAATGACTGCTTAAGGTCGATTTCCTCATTCATTTCATCAAGAACCCTAACATCAAGACCTAATGACTGAAGTTCTTTTATAAGAACCTTAAATGATTCAGGAACTCCCGGCTTTGGAATATTCTGACCTTTAACGATTGATTCATAGGTCTTAACACGTCCTACAACATCGTCAGACTTAACAGTAAGGATTTCCTGTAGGGTGTAAGCTGCACCATAAGCCTCAAGCGCCCAAACTTCCATTTCACCGAAACGCTGGCCGCCGAACTGAGCTTTACCGCCGAGTGGCTGCTGTGTTACAAGTGAATAAGGACCTGTTGAACGCGCGTGAATCTTATCGTCAACCAAGTGATGCAGTTTGAGATAATACATATAACCAACAGTTACAGGATTATCAAACGGCTCACCTGTTCTTCCGTCATAAAGCTGTGTTTTTGCATCTTCTCTAAGCGGAATCTTTGAGAAGTCGAGCTTTGCAGAGTTTTTATACTCATACTCATCGCTCTTTGTTGCTGCCTCTGCCAATGAGAAACATTCGCGTATATCTTCTTCGTGAGCGCCGTCAAATACAGGTGTGCAAATATTCCAGCCAAGAGCTCTTGCAGCATAACCTAAGTGAACCTCAAGCACCTGACCGATATTCATACGTGAAGGTACGCCCAACGGATTAAGAACGATATCAAGCGGAGTACCATCTGGTAAGAACGGCATATCCTCGCTCGGTAAAATACGGGATACTACACCCTTGTTACCGTGACGTCCTGCCATCTTATCGCCGACAGAAATCTTACGCTTCTGAGCAATATAGCAACGAACAACAACATTAACACCAGGTGAGAGTTCCGATGAATTCTCTCTTGTAAATACCTTAACATCAACTATAGTGCCGTATTCACCGTGAGGAACTCTGAGTGAGGTATCTCTTACCTCGCGCGCCTTTTCACCGAAAATGGCACGGAGAAGTCTTTCTTCTGCTGTAAGCTCGGTTTCACCCTTAGGTGTTACCTTACCAACAAGTATATCACCCGCAGTAACCTCAGCGCCTATACGGATAATTCCGCGCTCGTCAAGATCTTTAAGTGCATCATCACCAACATTGGGGATATCACGTGTGATTTCTTCAGGTCCAAGCTTTGTATCTCTTGCCTCTACTTCGTATTCTTCAATATGAATAGAGGTATAAATATCATCGCGAACAAGGCGCTCGTTTATAAGAACAGCGTCCTCATAGTTATAGCCTTCCCAAGTCATAAAGCCTATAAGTGCATTACGTCCAAGAGAGATTTCACCCTTGCTTGTAGCAGGACCGTCAGCAATAACCTCACCGTCGGCAACCTTTTGACCAACCTCAACAATAGGCTTTTGGTTTATACAGGTGCCATGATTTGAACGCAAGAACTTAATTAACTTATATTCATCAATTTCGCCGTTCTTAGCACGGATTGTAATGCTGTCAGCCGAAACAAATGTAACCTCACCTGCTCTTTTTGCAAGCACAACAACACCTGAGTCAACCGCAGCCTTATATTCCATACCTGTAGCTACAATCGGATTTTCGGGTTTCAACAACGGTACTGCCTGCTTCTGCATGTTTGAACCCATGAGCGCACGGTTAGTATCGTCGTTCTCAAGGAAGGGTATCATAGCTGTAGCAACAGAAACTACCATTTTAGGAGAAACGTCCATATACTCGGCTTTTGAAGACTCAACCTCTTGGAAGCCGTCACGGTAACGCACATTAACCTTGCGGTTTACAAAGCAACCGTCTTTATCAAGCGGCTCATTCGCCTGAGCTACGATATAATCGTCCTCTTCATCAGCAGTCATATACTGAACTTCATCTAATACCCTACCGTTTTCAACCTTGCGGAAAGGAGTTTCAATAAATCCGTATTTGTTAATCTTAGCAAAGGTTGCTAAGTAGGAAATAAGACCGATGTTTGGTCCTTCAGGGGTTTCAATAGGACACATACGGCCGTAGTGTGTGTAGTGAACGTCGCGCACTTCGAATGATGCGCGGTCTCTTGACAAACCGCCTGGACCAAGTGCTGACAAACGGCGCTTATGTGTAAGTTCTGAAAGTGGGTTTGTCTGATCCATAAACTGCGAAAGCGGTGAAGAACCGAAAAATTCTTTTATAGCCGCTACAACAGGACGGATATTTATAAGTGACTGAGGAGTGATGTTATCAGGGTCTTGAGCCTGCAATGTCATCTTTTCGCGAACAACACGTTCCATACGGGAAATACCGATGCGGAACTGGTTCTGCAAAAGCTCGCCCACAGAACGAATACGACGATTGCCCAAGTGGTCGATATCATCTATACTTCCAACATTATGAGGAAGACCTAAGAAATAGCTTACAGTCGCAAAAATATCGTCAACAGTAATACTCTTAGGAATAAGCTCATCTTTACGCTCAATTAATGCGTTGCGAATATCTTCCTTTGTTTCATTGTTTTCTATAATATCTTTAAGAACTGCAAAGGACACGAGCTCATTTACGCCGAGTTCATCAAGCTCTGCTAATTCTTCTGCTGAAAAATCAACAAAATCCGAGAGGTTTACCATACCGTTTGAAAGTACCTTAACCTCAGAGATATTGCCCTCAAAATCGCTGACATTAATGTAAACAGAGTTTACACCCTTTCTTTCAATTTCCAAAGCTAATTCTTTAGAAACTGTAGTATCTGGCTCAGCAAGAATTTCACCTGTCATAGGGTCAATTACAGCACGAGAAAGCACTGCTCCTTTGATACGGGGAGCAATACTTAGTTTTTTATTGTATTTATAACGGCCCACTCGTGAAATATCATATCTGTGCGGGTCGAAGAATAACTGCTCAAGATAGCTCTGTGCACCCTCTATTGTTACAGGCTCGCTCGGTCTTAGCTTTTTATAAACCTCAACCAAAGCCTCTTCAACGGATTTTGAATCGTCTACATCAAGAGTAGCGGCAAGACGCTCGTCCTCACCGAAAACCTCTCTGATTTGGTCGTTAGTGCCAAGACCTAACGCGCGGATAAGTGTAGTAAGCGGAAGCTTACGGTTTTTATCTATGCGCACATATAAAACATCTGATACAGAGGTTTCATACTCAAGCCAAGCACCTCTGTTTGGAATAATAGTGGAGGAAAAGAGCCTTTTACCTGTTTTCTCGTCTACTTTCTCTGCAAAATAAGCACCGGGTGAACGAACTAACTGAGAAACGATTGCACGCTCTGCACCATTAATTACAAATGTTCCCGATTCGGTCATCAACGGGAAATCACCCATTGATACTTCACTTTCCTTAATTTCGCCTGTTTCATTATTAATAAGACGTGCAGTAACACGCAAGGGGGCCGAATATGTCGTATCTCTTGCTTTACATTCAGTTACATCGTATTTAGGTGTATCGTCAAGGCGATAGTCAACAAAGCTTAACTGCAAATTACCACTGTAATCGGTAATAGCTGCCATCTCTCTGAAAACTTCCTTTAATCCTTCCTCAACAAACCACCTGTACGAATCCTTCTGAATTTCAATAAGGTTAGGCATATCAATGACCTCATTAATTTTCGAAAAGGTCATACGTGTGTTGCCGCCCAATTTTACAGGCTTTACCATTGAAGCTGACTTCATAGGTTTAAAATCACTCCTCCACATAATTTCGGCATATTTAGTGCCTTTTGGGAATAAAAGATGATAGATATTGTGTCACCTGTTATTGAATAAATACTCAATAAAAAGCACAATAGGCGCATAATACCCCATCATCATTAGTAATTTACAATTATATACTAATTTCTGCCATTAGTCAACCCCTAATTTTTAATTTTAAAAAAATTTAAAACCCGAAGTTTT
>JAZNJT010000021.1:0-4270 GCA_045578145.1 Acutalibacteraceae bacterium | reverse complement strand
GACGGCATCGGCCGCACTTCTTGCCGGAGGACTTTCACTGCTAACGTCTGTTGCAGGTCTGCCCGAGGTTAAAGAATAATATAACTGATGAATTAATTTGAGTAAAAGAAATCCGCCCTGTTCCTTGATGGTTCAGGGCGGATTTTTATTGATATGTGTATTTTAAACTGTTATAATAAATTATGTGATATTAATATAAGACAAAATTATAATATATATCTAAATGCAATATGCACCACCAAATTGACTTATAATTATCTGAGCATATTTTGGATTAGTATTTTTAATGTTTACGGGGTACTGTAATTTCTTTTCATATTGCCACATATTTTAACCCTCCATAAAATTGTTTTCCCAAGGCCATGGACCTTCTAACCATTCCCAACAGTAGTTTGCTGGGGCATCACATGTTTTTATAATATATGGTCCAAATTTTTCTTCGTATTCTGCGATAAGTTTTTCGCGTCTTGCCCTGTACTCCTTAATTAGCTCCAACGCCTTTTTGTTTGTAGGATGGGAATCAAGAAATAAAACAAGTTCGTGTATAGCAAAATCATATTCAAATATTTTTCGTTTCATTTGTGGTTTGTTCATCTGCATCCGCCTCCATAAAAGGGTTTGTCAAGGTTGGGGAAGAGTGTTCCGCTTACAAAAGCATCGCTCATAGAATAAACATTATCAAGTGGTTGCATATCGACAAACGCCATGGTTAAAATACCATCATTTCGATTACGAGGTGTTTCCACACAGTAATCAGTGTTAAGGCAAGACGGCATATTTTTATTACGTTGATTATAATTATTTTGTTTCAAATCTCTATAGAAATCTGAAAAATTCATATAGGTGTTTTCCATTTCTTTTCTCCTTTACAGTCAAAATATTTTTGGTTGTCCTTTAACATACTATTTTTTAAAAATAATATTGTTACAGAAATAAGAATATAATAAATAATTTCAAATTTTTGTTGAAAAATATTGCTTTATAAGTTATAATTTGAGTATAAGGGCAAAAATTGTTAATTTTACAATTCAAATTTGAATTTCATTGAATTTTTATGCAAAAAAATTAGTATAATAAAAGCATTTCATGTAAAATTAATATATTAAATATTTTGCTCGAATTTAATTTTACAAACACTTGGGGAGGTGTTTTCTGTGGCAATGCCATTTAATGAAATGATGTTTGTAGTTGGTTTGGGTTTAGGCACCGTTTTTGTAGGTCTTATTTCAATAATAATACTCTGCAAAATTATTGCTGCTTTTTGTAAAAAAGGTAACACAAAAGAGGTTGTTGTAAACAAAAGTGAGGTACAGCCTGCTGTTTCTCAGCAAATCGAAAATCGTCAGGAAATTATCGCCGCAGTTTCAGCTTGTTTAGCAGAAGAATTAGGTACAGATATTTCCGCATTAAGAATTTTATCTTTCAAAAAAATTTAAAGAAAAGGTGTTTTAAAAATGAAAAAGTATAATGTAAATGTAAACGGTAATTCCTATGAAATAACTCTCGAAGTGGTTGATGCTGCTGACGTTAAAACAACAGCTTCTACAACTCCTATTGCTGAAGCATCTGCTCCTGTAGCTCCTGTGGCAACTGCAACAACAGGTGGTGAGACAGTTAACAGCCCAATGCCCGGAACAATCCTCAATGTTAATGTTCAAAATGGCTCTGCTGTTAAAAAAGGTGATGTTTTAATGATACTTGAAGCAATGAAAATGGAGAACGAAATTATGTCTCCTTGTGACGGTACTGTTACTTCTGTAAATGTTCAAAAGGGTTCATCTGTTGAAACGGGCGCTGTTCTCTGCGTAATCGGTTAATAATTTCTTAAGGAGAACAAAAGAATGGACGCTATAATTAATTTTATTGAGCAAACCGGATTTTTTATGCTTATAGACGGTTTTATAAGCGGAGGATGGAAAAATCTTGTTATGATTTTGGTATCTCTGCTTTTACTTTGGCTTGCTATTAAAAAGCAGTTTGAGCCATTACTTCTTATTGGTATTGCTTTCGGTATGTTGCTTACAAATCTTCCAGGGGCTGGTATGTATAACGGTGACCTTTGGACTGCTTTTATGGACGAAACTTCTCCGTATTATCATTCTTACGGTTATATAATGGCAAACGGCGGATTGCTTGATTATTTATATATCGGTGTAAAAACCTGTATTTACCCTTGCCTTATATTTATAGGCATTGGCGCTATGACCGACTTTGGTCCGCTTATTTCCAATCCTAAATCCTTAATTTTAGGCGCGGCAGCACAGCTTGGTATTTTCTTAACCTTTGTTGGCGCTATTTACTTAAGCTTTAATCCTGAGGAAGCGGCTTCCATCGGTATAATCGGTGGTGCTGACGGTCCTACTGCTATATTCGTAACTTCTAAGCTTGCTCCTAATCTATTAGGACCGATTGCTGTTGCGGCTTATAGCTATATGGCATTGGTGCCTGTTATTCAGCCGCCAATCATGAAGCTTTTAACAACTAAAAAAGAACGTCAAATTATTATGAAGCCTTTAAGACAGGTTTCAAAAACAGAAAAAATTATTTTCCCGATTGCTGTTACAATCTTTGTTTCTCTGTTAGTGCCTTCTGCTACACCTTTGGTTGGTTGCTTGATGTTAGGTAACCTTTGGAAAGAATCGGGCGTTGCTGAAAGACTTTGCAAGACCGCTCAGAATGAGCTTATGAATATAGTTACTATTTTCTTAGGCATTTCTGTTGGAGCTACCGCTACTGCTTCTGCATTCCTTAATATGCAAACACTTTCCATAATTGTTTTGGGTATTGTTGCATTTGGTTTTGGTACTGGAGGCGGTGTAATACTTGCTAAGATTATGAACATCTTCTCTAAAAATAAGATTAATCCGCTTATCGGCTCTGCGGGTGTATCTGCTGTTCCTATGGCTGCGCGTGTTTCTCAGACTGTAGGTCAGAAGGAAAATCCTTCAAACTTCCTACTTATGCACGCTATGGGACCGAATGTGGCAGGTGTTATTGGCTCTGCTATTGCGGCAGGCGTATTAATTGCATTGTTCGCATAATTTAAGGAGATTAATATGGAAAATAAAAAACTTTTTATAACCGATACTATCTTGCGTGATGCTCATCAGTCGCAAGCGGCAACACGTATGAAAATTGAAGATATGATTCCTGCTCTTGAGAAACTTGATAAAATCGGCTATTGGTCGGTTGAATGTTGGGGCGGAGCCACCTTCGATTCCTGTATGCGCTTCCTTAATGAAGACCCATGGGAAAGATTGCGCACTATTAAGAAGCATATGCCTAATACAAAGCTTCAAATGCTTCTTCGCGGGCAGAATTTGTTGGGATATAAACATTATGCTGATGATGTGGTTGAGGCTTTTGTCGCAAAATCTATTGAAAACGGCATTGATGTTATTCGTATTTTTGACGCTCTTAACGATGTTCGTAACATTGAGCAGGCTCTTAAGTCATGTAAAAAATATGGCGGTATTGCTGAGGTTGCTTTAAGTTATACATCTAGCCCTGTTCATAATGAGGCATATTTCGTTGAACTTGCAAAAACTCTTGAAAAAATGGGTGCTGATGTTATTTGTATTAAGGATATGGCAAACTTGCTTTTACCTTATGATGCATATTCACTGGTTAAAAAGCTAAAGGAAAATGTTAAGTGTAAGATTCATCTTCATACTCATAACACAACAGGTACAGGCGATATGACCTATCTTATGGCGACACAGGCAGGTGTTGATATTGTTGACTGTGCTTTATCACCATTTGCTAACGGTACATCAAACCCTGCTACAGAAGCTTTAGTTGCTACTTTACAAGGTACAGAGCGTGACACGTGTCTCGACCTTAATGCTTTAAGTGATGTTGCGGCTCACTTCCGCAAGGTTGCTGACAAGATGAAAGCTGAAGGCACCCTTGACACAAAGGTTCTTAATGTTGATGCTAAAACACTTTTATATCAAGTACCTGGTGGTATGCTTTCTAACACTATTTCACAGTTAAAGCAAGCAGGCCAAGAGGATAAATTCTATGAGGTTTTAGAAGAAGTTCCGCGCGTTCGTGCTGATTTCGGTTATCCTCCGCTTGTTACTCCTACTAGTCAGATTGTTGGTACACAGGCAGTTATGAATGTAATTTCGGGCGAGCGTTATAAAATGGTACCCAAGGAGTCTAAAGGACTTCTTCGTGGTGAATACGGTAAATTACCGGCTCCCGTTAATGAGGATGTCCGTAAGAAGTGTATTGGAGACGATAAGATTATCACTTGCCGTCCTGC
>JAZNJT010000020.1:0-1719 GCA_045578145.1 Acutalibacteraceae bacterium | reverse complement strand
ATTTCTGATATGGCTCATCCCGATGCTACAATTATATGGGGTGCTCAGCTTGATGATAAGCTTGAAGATACAATTCGTGTAACAGTTGTAGCTACAGGTCTTGGCGACGATAAGAAGGATAACGAAAACGATTTAGCATCGTTCCTCAGCAATAATGCTGACGATGATGAGGCTTTCGGTGACGTTATGAGTTTCTTCAATAAATAATTTTAAACCTATGATTAAGTGTAAGTAGCTTTATCTTATGTTTTTAGAGAGCAGTTGTCGGTGGAAAAACTGTAGCGGCGGTAAAGTGAATGGGCTTATGAGGGCGGTCTGAAATTTAGTAGGTACCGACGTTTTCCGAGCGTTATTGCGGAACGTATATGTCAGTATACGGCAAAGAGGGGTTAACCAATTTGGGTGGTACCGCGGAATTTTAAAATTTCGTCCCAAGTATCTTTTTGATGCTTGGGACTTTAATTTTTTAATATTTTATATTCTGAACGGAGTAATAAAAATGAATAAATATAAAGAATTTGATAATTATTTAAAGGAATTTCCAGATGAAAAAGGCTATTTCGGTGAGTACGGTGGTGCATTTTTATCCCCAGAGCTTGTACCTGCTTTCGAGGAGGCAAATAATTCTTATGAAGCCATTTGCCATTCAGCTCAGTTTATAAATGAGCTTCGCCGCATAAGAAAGGAATTTCAGGGAAGACCAACACCCGTTTACCATTGTGAACGTCTTTCAAAGCTTTTCGGCAACTGTCAGATTTATTTAAAGCGCGAGGACTTAAACCATACAGGTGCGCACAAACTTAATCACTGTATGGGCGAGGGTTTGCTTGCTAAATTTATGGGTAAGAAAAAGCTTATTGCTGAAACAGGCGCAGGTCAGCATGGTGTAGCACTTGCTACGGCCGCCGCTTATTTTGGTCTTGAGTGCGATATTTATATGGGTGAGGTTGATATTGCTAAACAGCATCCAAATGTTATAAGAATGAAGATGCTCGGTGCTAATGTTGTGCCAGTTACTCATGGTCTTAAAACACTTAAAGAGGCTGTTGACACCGCTTTTGAGGCATATACCAAGGAATATCATGATGCAATTTACTGCATTGGTTCAACCTTAGGCCCACATCCTTTTCCAAAGATGGTGCGTGATTTCCAAAGCGTAGTTGGCATTGAAGCAAGAGAACAGTTTTTGGATATGACAGGCATTATGCCTGATGCTGTTTGCGCTTGTGTTGGCGGTGGTTCTAACTCTCTTGGAATGTTCACACCATTCCTTTCCGATCCTGTTGAAATTTACGGTGTTGAGCCATTAGGCAAGGGCGGAAATGTGGGTGACCACGCGGCTACTATGAAATTTGGCACAAAGGGAAAGCTTCATGGTTTTGAGAGTTATCTTTTGCAGGATGAAAACGGGGAGCCGTTACCTGTTTATTCAATAGCAAGCGGCCTTGACTATCCAGGTGTCGGACCGGAACACGCATATCTTCGTGACAAAGGCAGAGTTCATTATGATGCTGTTACAGATGAAGAAGCTATGGAGGCATTCTTCTTGCTCAGTCGTTTTGAGGGAATTATCCCAGCCGTCGAAAGCGCACATGCAGTAGCTTTTGCTATTAAATATGCTAAGGAACACAAAACAGGCTCAATACTTGCATGCCTTTCAGGCAGAGGCGATAAGGATATCGACTATGTTTATGAAAAATACGGTTGCGGTGAGAAATT
>JAZNJT010000019.1:0-4340 GCA_045578145.1 Acutalibacteraceae bacterium | reverse complement strand
TTAATTATAATCGGCGGCATAGGGTTTCTTACTTGGGAAGATATTGCTACCAATAAATATCATTTCAAGCGTTACCGTATGCAAAGTAAGGTTATTCTTGTTACTACATTTCTTTTGATTCTAATTCCTGCCTTATTCTTTTTCTTTGTTGACTTTAACAATATGCCGATGCAAGAAAGAATATTTAGTTCATTGTTTCAATCGGTAACACCAAGAACAGCAGGTTTTAACACAGCAGATTTAACAGCAATGACAGGCGCAGGTCAAGCAATTATTATCGTGTTAATGTTGATTGGTGGTTCGCCCGGCTCTACAGCAGGTGGTATGAAAACAACAACCTTTGCTGTACTTCTCGCTAATGCCTTATCCACTTTCCGTCGCAAAGAAGATACACAGATATTTAAGCGCAGAGTTGATAATAGCGTGGTGAGAAATGCGGCAACGATACTTATGATGTACATAACGCTATTTTTTAGCGGTGCTGTCATAATTAGTGTAGTGGAAAGGCTACCGTTCAGCACCTGCCTTTATGAAACGGCATCTGCTATTGGTACGGTCGGTTTAACCTTGGGTATTACATCTCAGCTTGGCGTACTGTCACAAGGTGTACTTATGATACTGATGTTCTTTGGAAGAGTCGGCGGTTTGACACTGATTTATGCGGCACTTTCGGGGACGGGTAAAAAATTATCAAAACTTCCCCAAGAAAGAATCACAGTGGGTTAAAGGAGAATGAATTATGAAATCTGTATTATTGATAGGACTTGGAAACTTCGGCAAACATATAGCGTTGCAACTCAATCAGCTTGGACATCAGGTAATGGGCGTTGACCATAATGAAGACCGTGTAAATGATGCTATGGATATCGTAACCAATGCACAAATTGGCGACAGTACCAACGAGGAATTTTTGAGTACACTCGGTATTGATAATTACGATGTATGTATTGTTGCTATCGGTGGCAACTTCCAAAGTTCACTTGAAACCACCTATTCTCTAAAAGAGTTGGGTGCAAAAATGGTTGTTTCTCGTGCCGAGCGTGACGGACAGGCAAAATTCCTCCTACGCAACGGTGCGGATGAGGTTGTATATCCCGAAAAACAGGTAGCAAAATGGGCAGCCATCCGTTATAGCTCCGACCACATTCTTGATTATATCGAGCTTGACGAAGCACATTCAATATTCGAAGTAGCAGTTCCGAAGGGCTGGATAGGAAAATCAGTCGGAGAAATTGATATTCGTAAAAAATACAATATAAACATTATCGGTGTAAAGCAGAACGGAAAGACGAATGTTGCGGTTACACCGGACACACTTTTATTTGAAAACAAGACATTGCTCGTTATTGGAGAGGATAAAGCGTTACAAAAGTGCTTCCACATATAACCGTAGTCAATAGAATTGTTAGGAGGTGAGCATAGTGGAGGTTTGGAGAGATATCGTATTAGCATTAGCTGTTCTTGGAGTCTTTGTATTCGGATATTTTCTTATGGCAAGACTGGATAAGTTTTTGGATGAAAACAGAAAAGCTATTGAGAAGGAAAACGAAAAGAAAGAACCTTCTTGTGTTATGCTCACCGAGGAACTGACAGATGAAGAAATAACAGAAGAAATTCGTCGATTTAGAAGTAAGCATGAAGGCACACGAATTATGCTCTACGATAGCAATCATATAGAAATAGAAGAACCCTTTACCGATGAAGCCGTATAAAAGCAGTAGAATATTTTGAAATAATATGTTATAATTAATGAAAATATTAAAAGGATGGTGAAGCGGATGAAAAATTCAAATATTAAAAGCGGTTCTAATGCACAAGAACACATCCTTGTCTGTCTTTCTGCTTCTCCTTCCAATGCTAAAATAGTAAAAACTGCTGCTACTATGGCTTCCGCCTTTGGTGGCAGCTTTACTGCGCTTTATGTACAAACTCCCGATTCAGATAAATTAGACGAGGAAAATAAAAACCGATTGCAAGACCATATACGTCTTGCCGAGCAATTAGGCGCGGACATTGCAACTGCTTACGGTGAGGACGTGTCCTTTCAAATCGCAGAGTATGCCCGAATATCCGGTGTAACAAAAATAGTAATCGGGCGAAACAATATTAAAAGGCGTCATTTTTGGAACAGGCCGACTTTAACCGATAAACTGACTGAAATTGCACCGAATTTAGATATACATATTATCCCCGACAATATTATAAACTCGAAATACAGACCGAGTTCCCATTCATTATTTAGAAGCTTAATACCGTATCCAAAGGACATACTTATTACCGTTTTAATTCTTGCAATCGCAACTATATTAGGCCTTAGTTTTTACAGTTTTGGATTTACTGATTCCAATATTATCACAGTATATATTCTCGGTGTACTTTTAACATCTCTCTTTACTAAGGGATACACCTGCGGTATTATCGGTTCACTTGTGAGCGTTATGCTCTTCAACTTTTTCTTTACAGAGCCGCGATTAACCTTCCATGCGTATGATTCGGGATATCCTGTGACCTTTGCTATAATGCTTGTGGCATCTGTTATAACCGGAACATTAGCCTCAAAACTAAAGTCACATGCAAAACTGTCTGCTCAGGCAGCCTTTAGAACAAAGGTGCTTTTGGATACTAACCAATTGTTGCAGAAAGCTCAAAATGATGAAGATATCATAAATATTACTGCGACACAGATAATGAAGCTTTTAAATCGGTCGGTTGTTATGTATTCGGTAAGGGATGGAAAACTGACAAAAGGCTCTTTATATTCCTCCCAATCAGATAATTTAGAAGATTTATTCACTACAACGGAGAGAAATGCAGCTGAGTGGGTATATCTTAACAAGCACCGAGCAGGTGCATCTACAAATGTTTACAGCAAGGCAAAATGTGTTTATTTCTCGATTCGTATTAACAATAATATATACGGTGTTATCGGAATACGCATAAAAGGAAAGCCTCTTGATGCATTTGAAAATAGTATACTGCTCTCCATACTCGGTGAATGTGCCTTGGCGATGGACAATAGAAGAAATGCAAAAGAAAAAGAACAAACGGCTGTTTTAGCAAAAAATGAACAACTAAGAGCGAATCTTCTACGAGCAATTTCCCATGACTTACGCACACCTCTCACTTCTATATCAGGAAACGCGGGAAATTTACTGTCAAACAAAGATAAATTAGATGAAGACACAAAGATGCAAATATATACTGACATCTTTGATGATTCCGAATGGCTTATAAGTCTTGTGGAAAATCTGCTTTCGGTCACCCGAATTGAAGAAGGTAGAATGAACTTTAACAAGTCTATAGAGCTTGTTGATGAAATTACTGAAGAAGCCCTTCGTCATATAGGTCGAAAAAGTAAAGAACACAAAATATCCGTTATTCATAAGGATGAATTGCTTCTTGCAAATGCAGATGCTAAACTCATTGTTCAGGTGTTAATAAACCTTATAGATAATGCGATTAAATATACTCCGTTAGGATCTGAAATCAAGGTCATTACAGAAAAGAAAAACGGCTATGCATCAATCAGTATTATTGATAACGGAAACGGAATTCCGGACAACATAAAACCTCATGTGTTCGAGATGTTCTATACGGGAGATAATAGAATAGCAGACAGCCGCCGCAGTCTTGGTTTAGGTCTCGCTCTTTGTAAGTCAATTATCGGTGCGCATGGCGGCGAACTGACCTTGACAGATAACCAACCACAAGGATGTATCTTTACTTTCACGCTACCGTTAGGAGAGGTAAAAATAGATGAATAAACTACAAATATTAATTGTGGAAGATGATAGTTCGGTTAAAAACCTTATGACCACCACATTAAAAGCACACGATTATAAATATATAGTTGCCGAAACGGGAGAAGATGCCATTAGACAGGCATCCACATATAATCCGGATATTATTCTACTTGACCTTGGGTTGCCTGATATTGATGGCGTTGATGTTATAAAGAAAATACGCACATGGTCAAATGTGCCTATCATCGTTATCAGTGCTCGAAGCGAAGATGCAGATAAAATTGAGGCACTTGACAATGGAGCAGATGATTACCTAACAAAGCCCTTCTCCGTTGAGGAACTTTTAGCAAGAATTCGAGTGACAGGAAGAAGACTTGCCGTAATGATGGCTAACGGTGAAGGAAATGAGTCGGTTTTCACTAACGGAAAATTAAAGATTGATTTTGCGGCAGGTTGTGCATATTTAGAGGATAACGAACTACATTTAACCCCTATTGAATATAAGTTGCTTTGTTTATTGGCTCAAAACATAGGCAAAGTATTAACACACACTTTCATTACACAAAAGGTTTGGGGAAGCAGTTGGGATAATGATGT
>JAZNJT010000018.1:0-3260 GCA_045578145.1 Acutalibacteraceae bacterium | reverse complement strand
CATTTCGCAGATAAGCTCTACAAGATTTTCCTTAGCAGTATCCACCTCATTCTTATTAAGACAGGCAATAGCCGATACAGCATAGTCAATAACTGTAGCTTTTTTAATCATAAGAAACTCATCGTCAGAGCCTCTCTGCTGTACCTCGTCAAAATCTGTTTCTTTGCAATATGGACAAACATACAACTTTTCGCCTGAGTTTTCCTTTATAGTGTCGTATTGCTCAAATGTCGCATTACAGCTATTGCATCTGTACATCGTCTACCTCCGGCAGTTTAAAGGTTGCCTTGTAATACTCCTGCTCGGTCAAGGCAAGTTTTCTTCTTAGATACAAATTCCTTTGTTTTAATCTTTCGTTCTTACCCACTGCGTTTATGTATGCTATTCCATACATAATAAAGGCAAGAAACACAAAGAAAAACAGTATAAAAAACAACCACAGCCCTAAGCCTTCGATTATAATGAAACTATTCATAATAGTTACTCCTTTAAAATATTAAAAATTTTCTCGTCAGTGATTTTTCCTAACTTATAGCAATTACCGTGTGATATATGGTTTTTCCAAGCTCTATATGAGGCTTCGAATTTTTCCTTCGGAAATTTGCCTTCCTTTACTAACTTTGCCATTTTCAAATACTTTCTTTGGGCATTACGTTTATTTTGGTTTTTTAATCTGCGTATAACTTTTCCATCAACAGTTATGTAAGTATGAAATCCCAGATAACTAACACCATTTTTTAAAGGAAATATTTGAGTTTTACCGTTTAAGGATAAATCTAAAGTTTTGAGGAATTCTGTTATAACTTCGAGGCAATATTTTAAATAATCTTTACTTGGATGTATCAAATAGAAATCGTCCATATACCTACCGAAAAATTCAATCCCTAATTCACTTGTTATCAGCTTATCCATACCGTCTAAATACAGCAGAGCAAAGCCTTGATTAATTTGATTGCCCAAAGGAATACCTTTGCCTTCGGTACTGTCAATAAAGAGATTACAGAGCCAACAAATGTCTTTATCGTAATTAAAATGATATTCAACTATATCTTTTAACTGCTCGTGCGGTATTGAATAAAAGAACTTAGATATATCGCATTTAAGGATATATCCGTCAAAGCCGTATCTTTCATAAAACTGTTTCATTTGTTCACTTAATCTGTCAAGCCCGAATAATGTACCTTTTCCTTTCTGTCCAGCACAGTTATCATAAATAAATATTTGTTGCAGTTTAGGTAAAATCACGTTATCGCAAAGACTATGCTGTATGACCTTATCCTTGAAAGTGGTCGTCTTAATAATACGTTCCTTTGGCTCGTAAACCTTAAACTCCTGATAATCGGATATCGTATAGGTTTTATCTCTAAGCTGTTCTATCAGCTTATTTATACCGTCTAAAGCCATAATTCCAAATTTGGCAGAGCTTTTCTTATAGCCTTTACCGCGTTTAGCCTTTCTATAGGCTTTATACATATTATTAAAATTAATTACTTTTTCGAAATCGGTCATACAACAAATCTTCCTTTTGTTTATCCATACGGAAAGGTTGCACGTTCTTTTGATGGGTGGCGCTCTGATTTCGGCTTTATGCCTACTCTGTCTGGCTGTCCACCAGTACGGACGAACACCGTTATTATTGTTGTAGTTATTGTTGTTAATGTTGCCGTGAGGCGAAACGCAAAGAAAAATACAACATGCAACCCAAATTAATTATTTCTTTTCCTTTGTTCTCCAAGCTATAGACATATATTTCACATCAGAAACCATCTTAGACCAATAAGCAGCAGAACTATCTACCAATAACCCTAACTCCATTGAGAGTTCTATAAGAAACAGCAATTCATCACAGTATGTAATTGCT
Organism: Acutalibacteraceae bacterium; assembly: GCA_045578145.1. Lineage (GTDB taxonomy): Bacteria > Bacillota > Clostridia > Oscillospirales > Acutalibacteraceae > UBA737. The sequence goes on along the minus strand of JAZNJT010000018.1, from coordinate 1,399 downwards.
TTTGTAATTGTTTCGCAACGGATTCTCTTATCGGTAATATTACTGATTCTGTTTGCTTCCAATAGAGCCTCAAAAATATCAATACTTTTAATTTGAATTTTATCGACTAAGGAATGTCGGTACTTTTTAGGATATCTATTGCAATTTGATGTTAATTTGAAAGAGTGCACAGCCAATTCTTTGGCTTTTACTATCACCTTCAAATCATTGTCTGCCATAATTTATCCCTCACAAGATACAGAGATAGAAGATACAAAGTATAAAAACGGACGAACACCGTAATAAGAGTTGAAGTTAAGGCCGCTAATGCTGCCGAGAGGCGAAACGCATGTTACCCAGTAATTGTTATAGTGTTCTTCTGCTGTATCAGGCGTTGCTGTCCACCACCAATCGCCAACCTTGTGTTTATCAAACAGTTTTACATTATTGCGGTAAAAATCGAATGTCGGTAAACCAATTCGTGTTTTTATCTCACCGTATGTATCTAAACCATCGAGAGTCGTAAGGTCCAATTTGAACTCTTTTATGTTCTCTGCTCCAACCTCTGCTTCCAGTTTAGATAGAACGTCTGTCTTAAGTTTTGAAAGAATAAAACTTTCTGCAAAATTGTTGTTTTTGCCAAACTCCGAATCAAAAAGTGTATCCTTAGAAACAACGGCGCATACACCATCTACATCAGTAAACTTTATAAATTCAATTCCTGCCACTTTAAAAGTATTTCCTATTTTAACTTCTGATAATTGCATATTTTTTCTCTCCTTATTTAGATACAAAGATATTAGATTTTAAGATACAAAACGGACGAACACCGCCATAATTGCCGTAGTAATTGTTGCTAATGAGGCCGCGAGGCGAAACGCACTTAATCCAAGTAGTATCATCGTGCTTTGCTGTGCTAAAAGCAGTTGCCAGCCACCACCAAAGTTTAATCGGGTGTTCTTCGAATATATACACATACTTTCGGTACATCTGAGCAGTAATAAGCGACATCTTGCGCTTAATGCTTCCATAACATTTAAGTCCGTCATCTGCTGTTAAATCCACTGTATGTTCAATTAGGTTTTCTTCGCCAACGAGCTTTTCAATTTCCTTGCCAAATTCAATACAAAGCTTGTCCACATCAGAGCTATCATAATTATTGTTACTGCCAAACTTCTTTTCCTTATGTAGTAAATCTTTTAATATAACTGCGGTTGTATCGCCTGACTGTTCTAAAACAAAAAATTCATATTTCCCGATTTTAAAGGTATCTCCTATCTCTATATCAGATAACAAAACATCACCTATACCAAAGCTCTGTTTGATTTCCATTACCTGTTTCTCGGTTAAATCAATTTGCTTTCCGTTAAGCATTAAATAGTTTTCCATTTTTCTTTCTCCTTAAATAAATTTGACTTTT
>JAZNJT010000017.1:0-3354 GCA_045578145.1 Acutalibacteraceae bacterium | reverse complement strand
TTTTTCCATATAGGCTTTTTTGTCTATTTTAGTTGTTGAAGAATTCATTGCCGATTCTAAAGTTTTAATAGATTCAGTAATTTTAGCCTTATTAATGCGGTATTCGTCTATAGTATCGATTCCGCTTTCGTAGGCAAGCTTTACACGGTTTAATTTTGCTTTCTCGTTTTCAATAAGCTTTTTATAATCCGCTGTGGGCAAATCGTTTCGCCTAGAACCATCAGCTTCAACCGTATTAATCTCGCCTGTAATAACAACGTTTTCAATATATGAAATTATAGCGGCATTAGCTTTCTGAAGGGTAATACTATGTGATGTGTGGCAAGTGCCTTTTGCGTAACTGTGACATTGTAAAGAGGGAAGAGAATGGTTAACGAAAACTAGAGTAGAACCGCATGAAGAACAACGTACTAAGCCTTTTAGCATAAAATTCACGGGTTGTTCTCTACGTTGATATTTACCGTACATACGTTTTTGTTCATCGAGTTTATCTTGAACTTTATTAAAAACCTCTTGCGTAATAATTGGCTCGTGCTGTCCGTCAACTACCATTATATTAGGCGAATCATAATGACGGGTAGAAGCGGCGCGGCCGTCGATACTCCAACGGATTTTACCTGTGTATACAGGATTTCTAAGTATATATTCAATGCATCGGTTATCAGGCAGATTTCCTCTTTTTGTACGCATACCTAAATTACCATATTTAACGGCTATAGCTCGAAGCCCTAACCCATCAAGAAAATCATTATAAATTCCGCGTATTAGTGCGGCATCGGAATTAGGAATGTAATTACCCGATTTAGAATCATAACCAATAGGGGGTGGAGCTACAGGTAAACCACGTGATGCACGCTCTTTCATACCACGTTTCACTTCTTGGCTAAGGTTTGTAAGATAAAATTCATCTTGCCATTCAAGTATTCTTTCAATAAGCTCACCAAAAGGACCTTCGGGGAGCGGTTCGGAAATAGATATAACCTCAATACCGTTTTTCTTAAGCATTGATTTTAGGGTAATAGCTTCTTCTTGGTTTCGCGCAAATCTGCTAAACTTCCACACAAGTATTATATTAAAGGGCGAAGGCTTCTTTTTTGCGGTCGCTATCATTTCGAGGAATTTATCACGCTTTGCCATACTTTTTCCTGATTTGCCGCCGTCTTCCATATAAATATAGTTTTCGAGTAATATTATATCATTCTTTTCGGCATAATCTTGTATAAGCTTTAATTGTGAATCTGGGGAATACTCTGTTTGCTCATCAGTAGAAACTCTGATATAACAGGCTGCCAAACGCATTAAATAATCACCCTCTATATATATTGATTAAGGATACTCCGTTTTAGTGTGGATAGCACTGAAGCGGAGAATTTTTATTTTATTATGAAATAATTATTGTTCTTGCAGTGCATCGGGATATATCGTTCTTTGAAAAACCTCGCCTGTAGTGCTGTCTTTCACCTCTACAGTACATTTCCTATCGGAATTAACATCAAACATTTGAAACGCGCAAGAAGATAAACCACAAGTCATAACACTCATACTGTCAAGACTACTCTCAAACTTTTCTTTATTTGCTATAATGGTTATTTTATCAAAATTATCTGTATACTCTATTTTTTGTATTGATGGAAAAGTCCCATCGGTTGTTAAAATATCTAAAGAACTTTTAATTTCTGCTCGATATTCTTCAATGAATTTATTATATTCTTTTTTCTTAATAGTGTATGTTGCGGAACCATCAGAATTTTTCTTAATGCTAGTAAACCCGTTTTCTTTATTTTCCTCTGAGAGTTTGTAGTCAAAAGGTTCACCGTCTAATTCTAATAGTGCAAGAGGAATATTGATTTCAACAGTTCCGCTCAATACATTACCAAAGGTTTCCTTGACAGAAAAAGAGGAATTCTCATTATTGTAGGTTTTAACAAAAGCTTCTTTTATTGCAGGAGTATTATAAACCCAACAAAAACAACCGATAACAGTTGATAAAACACCGATGAGCAAACAAAGAATACAAATAATAGAAATAGAAAATACTGAAAGTGTTTTTTGTTTCATCAATAATGACTCCTTTATATTTTACTAGTGAATCCTACAGCTTTACCGAGTATTCTGATATTTTCCAATTCGGTTCCCGAATATACAAACGGCTCATAAGAAGAGTTACAAGCTAAAAGGGTGAGAGTATCACCTGTTAAGTAAACTTTTTTGAGTGTGGCTTCGTCACCGATAAGAACAGCAGCAATCTCACCGTTGTTTACGGTGGGTTGCTGTTTTATATATACAATGTCGCCGTCTAATATACGCGCATCAATCATACTGTCACCTTTGCATCTGAGAGCAAAGTCTGCGTTGATATCTTCAGGTATATCAATATCACATTCGATATTTTCCTCTGCAAGTATGGGCTCTCCGCAAGCAATATTACCAAGCAAGGGTATTCTATTCATATTTGGGAGCGGAATAATATTGTTATATTCATAATAATTTTCGATATCAATAAATGTGGATGGTGAAACATCGAAAATTTCAGCAAGTTTTTTAATTGTTTCACGTTTTAAATTTTGAACTCTCCCACATTCCCATTTTTGTACAGCGGCACGTTGTACACCAAGTAGATTGCCGAGTTGTTCTTGTGAATAACCCGATTTAATTCTCAATTTTTTAATATATTCGCCTACATTCATAACACTGTCTCCTTTAAATTATGTTGTCATTGTATCGTATTTTTAACATTATGTCAATATTTTTTAAAAAAATGTAAAAAAAAAGATACAAAATCACTTGACAAACAAAAAAACACGTGCTATGATGTATGTATCTTAAACAGATACAAAAAGGAGGGATAGAATGGATAAGGACAAATTATTGGCAGTTATTAAAGGCTTTGGTGAACGACAAGAAGATTTAGCAAATGCTATCGGTATATCAAGAACAAGGCTTTCGGCAAAGATACATAGTCGCGATAACGCCTCATTTACTCAGCCTGAGATTGCCGCAATTAAAAAAAGATATTCATTATCTGATACAGAAGTTAATGAGATTTTTTTTAATTAAAATGTATCTTAATAAGATACTGTTGTTCCTAAATTCATAGGACAAATTTCAAAAACAATATTATATGGAAAGGAGATGAATGTTGTGGGAAGAAATGATTTGCCGACCGTTAAAGGCTTTTTTGTTCATCCTGATGGAAATACTGTTCCTTGGGATTCGCTTACATACGAAGAAAAACTTGAGATAAACAAGGAATGGGTAAGACGTTGGGAGCGGATATTACCTCAAGCATATAAAAATTATCCTGAAGCGTTTGCAGAATTAGAGGAAGTATCACCTGAAGCTAGAGAGCGGTAT
>JAZNJT010000016.1:0-5722 GCA_045578145.1 Acutalibacteraceae bacterium | reverse complement strand
GTTTTTATAACAAGACCTGACTCAACATCTTCGTCAGCCATTTCTGTAACAACAGTTTTAAAGCCTGCAGATTTAAGCTCCGATACAGCAGCCGACTCTGTCTTGCCCGATACATCAGGTACCTTTTTAGTAACAGGCCCCATACTTACATAAAGAGTAATCTTGGCATCCTTTTTAAGCTTTTTACCCTCAGTTTCAGACTGCTCATAGATAATACCGTAAGCATAATCAGCATTTTCTTCCCATTCATCCTCAAAATCGAAGTTATTGATGTATTCTTCGTTAGACTTAACCTCTTGAATAGTTTTGCCTATAAACTTAGGGCATACAATTTCTTCACCTGTGCTTGAGAAAAGCTTAGGAATAAAGATTATTGCTAAAACAATGAGAGCTACTATAAGGGTAGCCGAAATGCCTAAAAGAATTGGGATTATGTTATTTTTTGCACTTGCGTCATCTTCCGCATACTGTTCTTCCGTAGACTGAGGTTCATTGATAGTGCCTACGAATTTTGTAGGAGCATTATCCACGAAATATGAATAATCAAAGGTCTTTGCAGGGTCTTTTCTAAACTGCACCAAATCACAAAGCATTTCAGCCGAGGACTGATAACGCCTTTCAGGTGTCTTTTGCATTGCGTGCATGGTAATCTGTTCAAGACCCAGAGGAATTGAGCCGTTGATTTCAGTGGGAAGCTGTGGATCGCGCTGAAGTTGCATTAAAGCTACTGACACTGCGCTGTCTGCCTGAAAAGGAAGCTTACCTGTAAGCATTTCATAAAGCATAACACCAACAGAATAAACATCTGCCTTTTCATCGGTCTTTTCGCCTCTTGCCTGTTCAGGACTGATATAGTGAACTGAGCCTATAGCCTTATCTGTAATTGTTCTTTGGTCGCTGCGGGCAAAACGTGCTATACCGAAATCGGTAACTTTAATAGTGCCGTCAGCCAAAACCATAATATTCTGTGGCTTTACATCACGGTGAACAATACCCTTATCGTGCGCATGTTGAAGTCCCTTTAAAATTTGCAAAGTAAAATGCACTGCATCCTTCCAACGCAGACTGCCTTCCTGTTCAATATATTCCTTAAGGGTTATACCCTCAATATATTCCATTACAATATACTGAATAAGGTCGCCGAAGCTTACATCGTAGACATTAACGATATTAGGATGCGAAAGCATCGCAATCGCTTTTGATTCGTTTTTGAATCTGCGCAAAAATTCCTCATTAGAAGTAAATTCCTCTTTTAAAATTTTAACTGCAACTGTTCTGTTTTCCTGATTGTCGCGTGCCTTATAAACTACAGCCATACCGCCCACGCCGATAATCTCTTGAATTTCATAGCGTCCGTCAATACGTTTACCAACAAATCTGTCCATAATATCTTCCTTTCTACTTGAATAACAACAATACTGTAATGTTATCTCCGCCGCCTGCATTGTTTGCGGCATCTACAAGCTTTTGAGCCACATCGGATTTTGATTTTTTAATTATTTCGAAAATTTCATCCTCACCAACAAAATTACTAAGTCCGTCAGTACATAAGAGAATAGCCTCATTGTCCTTTAATTCTACATCCGTTATATCTATAATAACATTCTCTTCTGCTCCAAGCGCGCGTGTAATTATATTCTTTCTTGGATGTACCTTTGCATCCTCGGCAGTGATTTTCCCGCTCTCAATAAGCGACTGTACAACCGAATGGTCGCGGGTTAACTGTGTTAAACCCTCGCCCACAAGATAAGCTCTGCTATCACCCACATGCGCTATTATTACCCTGTCATTTTGAGCGACCGCAATTACCGCAGTTGTTCCCATACCTTTAAGCTCGGGATTTTTAAGTGCCATATCGTAAATATCAATATTTGCACTCTCGCAAGCGCTTTTGAGCATTTTTTCAATATCTACATCATCCATTCCTAGTCTATATGAACGCATGATATATTCAGAAATTATTTTTACCGCAATCTCACTCGCAATATTTCCTGCATTTGCGCCGCCCATACCGTCACACACAATAGCGAAAACTGCATTATTTTCGATTTCTGCCGCAAAAAAAGCATCTTGATTGCTGTTTCTGCCCTTTCCAATATCGGATTTACTGTAAATCTGCACCGTTTATCCCTCCTTTTCTCCTAAGCTGTCCGCAAGAGGCTTCAATATCAGTTCCCAAGGTACGCCTTACTGTTGCATTGAGGCCCTTGCCTATAAGTAACTTCTGAAATTTTAGAATTTTATTTTTATCCGGCTTTTTAAATGTGTTTTCTTTAACCGGATTTGCAGGTATAAGATTTATATGACACATTATGCCTTTAAGTTTTTTAGCTAACTCATCAGCACATTGCTCGCTATCGTTAACGCCCTCTATAAGAGCATATTCAAATGAGATTCTGCGAGTTGTAACCTGTTGGTATTCTCTGCATGCTTTAAGTAAAGCGTCTATATTCCACTTTTTATTTACCCTCATCATAGAATCTCTTATCTTATCATTTGGAGCGTGAAGTGAGATTGAAAGAGTTATTGGAAAATTATATTCCTTTAACTTTTCGATACCGCTTACCACACCTGAGGTAGAAAGCGAAATATGTCTAAGTCCGATACCAAGACCTTTTTCGTATGATACGAGCTGTAGAAACCTTACAGAATTTTGGAAGTTATCAAGCGGCTCGCCCATTCCCATCATAACAACATTAGAAACTCTAACACCGTTATCGCGCGAAGCCACCATTATTTGCGACAGCATTTCAGAAGCGGTAAGGTTTCTTGATAACCCTAAAAGACCAGACGCACAAAAGCTACAACCCATTCTACACCCTACCTGAGTAGAAATACAAACTGTATAACCGTGTTCATATTTCATAAATACCGATTCAATATATTCGCCGTCGTTAAGCTCATATAAATATTTAACAGTTCCATCTATTTTTGACTCAAATCTACGGGCTATCTTAACTGTTGCAATATAACAGGTTTCTTTAAGACTTTCTCTAAGCTTTTTTGAAATATTAGTCATTTCATCAAAGTTCTCCGCTCCTGACTGAAGCCAATCAAAAATCTGAACTGCTCTGAAACGAGGCTCACCCATACTACTGAGTAATTCCTCAATTTCAACTATTGTCATAGATTTAATATCGGTTTTACCCAAAGGCTTGCCTCCTTTTTACTCTTTTTCGAGTAAAGCGTAATAAAAACCGTCCGTTTTATCTATATGCGGCATAAGAGTTTTTTCACTAACCTTTCTAAAGTAGTCATACTCCTTCAGAAAGCGATTCACAATATCTTCATTCTCAGCACGTCTCAATGTGCAGGTAGAATATAAAATTTTACCACCGCTTTTAAGATATTTTACTGCATTACATAAAATTTTGTACTGTATTTCGCAAAGTGTTGTAAAATCATTATCAGTTTTATATTTTATATCTGGTTTTCGCCTTATAACACCAAGACCAGAACACGGAACGTCACACAAAACAACATCAAACTTGCCCAAAGCCTCATTATAAACAGCAGCATCGTTAACACAAGGCTTAATTATATCAATTCCAAGCCTTTTTGCGCCATCATTAATAAGACCTACTCTGTGTTCATAAAGATCACAAGCGATGATTTCGCCCTTGTTTTCCATATACTCTGCCATTGTAAATGTCTTGCCGCCGGGGGCTGCACAAATATCAAGCACACGATGATTAGGTTTTGGACTAAGAACCGAAATTGCTTTTTGGCTTGCAAGGTCTTGTACGTGAAATAGCCCTTGCTTGTACAGCACATCATTCGCTAAATCAAAACCTTTTTCTAAAATCAAAGAGTTTTCTAAAACTGTTTCATCTGCTTTTATGCCTAATTCTTCTTTTAATTCATCAGCAGATATTTTTAGAGTATTTACTCTAAGGGTTATGGGAGCTTGTTTTAGGCTTTCCTCTAATAGCTTTATTGCAGTTTCCTTGCCATAATCAATTACAAAACTTTCCACTATCCACTCGGGCGCTGAATAACGAACACTTAAATCATTTATACTGTCACCTTTTGGGATAAGACTTTCCGCCCTTAAAACACTTCGCAAAACTGCGTTTACAAAACCTGCATTTCTGCTTTCCTTCGATTTTTTTATAAGTTTTACAGCTTCATTAACCGCTGCGCTTTCGGGCACTTTATCCATAAACATTATCTGATAAAGGGCAGTTCTAAGCACACAAAGCGTAAACAGTGCAGTTTTCTTAATTGGTGTTTTCATAAACTTTGATAGCACAAAATCAAGTGTAATTTTTCTATCTAACACCCCATAAACCAAAGCAGAAACAAATGCCTTGCCCTCACGATTCAAATCTGTGTCCTTAAAAAATGAGGCTAATGTCAGATTTGAATATGCATTGTCATTTTCTATTTTTAAAAGTATAGATACTGCAAGTTTTCTTTGATTAGTCATTATTTTCTCCGATAATTGTGCCTATTTCTATTTTTTTGCCGCACAAAAACTGCTTAGCGGTCATAGGCTTAGAGCCTTCAGGACTAATCTCTTTAAGTTCCACCGATGTACCGTCCTTACAGGAAATCACAAGCTTTTCTCTGTTTTCTATAATAGTTGATGGTTTGACATCGGTTTTTGCGCCCTCTTTTGCAGAAACAACCTTAACCCGTTTATTATCGAGAAAGAAAAACGCACAAGGCCAAGAATAATAACCTCTTACAGCACAGCAGATTTCCTTTGCGGTTTTATTATTAAAGTCAAGCAAAGCCATTTCCTTTTTTATAATAGGCGCATAAGTCGCCTTGCTTTCATCTTGTTTTATAGGTGTTATTTCGCCTTTTTGAAGCTTTTGTAATGTTGATACCATTAAATCAGCACTGATTTCTGATAACCTCTCAAATAGCTGTTCAGCAGTTTCGTCTTCACCGATTAAAACCTCTGCTTGTTCAAGGATATCGCCCGTATCAATGCCTTTATCCATAAGCATTGTTGTAATGCCTGTCACCTTTTCGCCATTTATAATTGACCATTGTATCGGTGCAGAGCCTCTATACTTAGGAAGCAGTGATGCATGACCATTAACACAGGCAAATTTGGGAATATTAAGCACTTCCTCACGTAATATTTTACCGTATGCCACAACAACTATAAAATCAGGTTCAAAACTTTTTATTAGCTCAACCGTTTCTGCATCCTTTAAGGTTTGAGGCTGATAAACAGGTATATTATGCTGTAAAGCACACACTTTTACAGGGGGCGGTGTTAAAATGTGCTTTCTGCCCACGGGCTTATCGGGCTGTGCAAAAACAGCCAAAATCTCATGCCCTTCTTCTATTAACTTTTCAAGAGTTTTTACCGCATAATCGGGTGTTCCCATAAAAACTATTTTCATTTTTTATCAACTCTGTCAATATAAAGTACACCGTCAAGATGGTCTATTTCATGGCAAAATGCTCTCGCCTTAAAACCCTCGGCAGAAATCACTATATTTTCGCCCTTTCTGTTCTGAGCGCGAACCGTAACCGACATAGGTCTTGTTACATCTTCAAATCTTTCAGGTATTGAAAGGCAACCCTCACTACCTGTTTGGCTTCCGCTTTTTTCAACTATTACAGGGTTTATAAGCTCTATTAGTCCATCGCCGACATCAACAATGCAAAAACGCCTTAAAATTCCAATCTGAGGGGCGGCAAGTCCTACTCCCTCAGCCTTATACATCGTTTCTGCCATATCGTCAAGAATAGTTGCAAG
>JAZNJT010000015.1:0-3707 GCA_045578145.1 Acutalibacteraceae bacterium | reverse complement strand
AGTCTTTCCTTTAAAAATTCAAGACTTTCTGCCGCATTATCACACTCAGAAATATAAATATGAATGATGGAATTATTTCTATCACGTTTTATCAGTTCTTCATCAATAAGGTCGATATGCGCAATTTCCAAAGCAGATTTTTCAAGGTCGGAATAATCCTCAATATAAATGCCGTAAGGTACCGTCATATTAGCTATTGCAGATGCCGCATCGGTAAACTCAATGGGAACACTTACTGTAATTTCTGTCCAGTTCATAGTTCTTCCTTTCAAAAATAGTATATTGGTTATAATATATAGTCTTTAAGAGAAAAGTTCAAGTATTTCCTCTTTTTTATTTAATACCGTGCCTTGAACTAATGTACCTCTCCCTCCGCCTTTAACACAGAGTTTTTCTTTAAAACTGTTAAAGAATTCTTTAAGTTCAGTTTCTTGACCGCAAATCGCAAAGGAATATCCGCTGTCACTCGGACTTAAAACCGCTCTTACGCCACCCAACTTTTTATAAATCGCATCGGCTAATATCTGCAAATCCTTAATTTCTAAATCGTCTTCAAATATGGCAGTAATATTTTTTTGCAATGCTAAACCTTGAACCTTTTCTAATAGCATCTGCCTTTTTATACCTGTAAGCTTATATTTTAAGTTTGCTGTTTGCTCTAAAAGCCTGTCCACAGCAAATGCAGCTTCGTGCCTTTTAACACAAAGCTTATTTGAAATATTATGTAGATTATCAAAGCTTTGGTTATAATCCTCTAAAGCACGCATACCGCACTTCATCTCAATCCTTACTCCGCCACGCAATTTTTCGAAGCTTAGGAGTTTAATAAGTCCTACCTCACCCGTTTTTTTAACGTGAGGTGCACAGCAAGCACACATATCGGTATTCTCAATTTCAACAATACGAATAGCACCTAAAAGCTCTTTTTTGCTTCTATACTCTAAGTTTTCAAGTGTTTTTTTATCAGGGTAATAGGTATAAAAGTTAACATTACTGAAAACCGCCTCATTGGCACACTTTTCAATTCTTAATATTTCCTCTTTTTTAAGAGGTCTATCAAAATCAAGGGTTACTATATCTTCACTTAAATGAAAACCTACATTTTCGCAGTCGTAAAGCCTATGCGCTACACCTGATACGATATGCTCTCCCGAATGTTGCTGCATAAAATCAAAACGTCGCTCAAAATCGATTGTACCCTCAACTATTGCTCCTACAGTTAATGGTGCATCAGTAATATGGGTTATAACCTCATTGTCTATTCTAACATCTAATACGTTAACACCCGAAATTACACCTTTATCACTTTTTTGTCCCCCTGCCTCTGGGAAAAAAGCCGTCTTATCAAGAATTACGGCATAATTACCAAAATACTTCTCACAAGACAAAACCGTAGCCCTAAAGCTTTTTAAATAAGAATCTATATCATATAATTTTTCTGTCAACCTAATTTCTCCTGTACAATATGTGCAGCCTTATAAATATCTCCGCCGCCCATAGTAATAACAATATCTCCGTTCTCTGCGATTTCAATTATTTTATCTGCAATATTTTCAAAACCGTCTACTATAACTGCATCGCGAAGCTTTTCGCTAATATCCTCCGACTTAATACCGTAAGTATTAACCTCGCGTGAGCCCATTATAGAGGTTAAAATAACCTTATCCGCAACACTTAGCGCCTCTATAAATTCATCCTTTAAAAGAGCGGTACGTGAAAATGTAAAGGGTTGGAAAACCGCTATTACACGGTTGTAATTAAGTTCCTTTGCAGCTTTAAGAGTAGCTCTTATTTCTGTTGGATGATGCGCATAGTCATCGGCTAAAGTAAAGCCGTTATACTCACCTAAAAACTCAAATCGTCTTCCCGCGCCCGTAAACTGCTCGATAGCTTCCTTTATACCCTCAGCAGTTACTCCCTGTTCATAACAGACCGCAAAAGCAGCTAAGGAATTTAACACATTATGTCTTCCTGGTGCCTTAAGGCAAATGCTTGTGAGCTTTTTACCGTTTTTCATTACATCATAGCAAAAACCGAACTTACCCGAATTAATATTCTCAGGATAATATTCATTTCTGCTTTCAAATCCAAAGGTTATAATTTGGGCATCTATATCCTTTGCGGCTTTAACACAAAGCTCATCATCGCCGTTGATATAAGCTTTGCTTGACATTTTAAGGAACTTATGAAATGATAAAACAAGGTTATCCATCGTTTTAAAATAATCAAGATGGTCATTATCAATATTAAGAAGTACCGAAATATCGGGACTCATCTGTAAAAAGGTGTCAACAAATTCACAAGATTCACAAACAAAAGTTTTGCTTTTGCCTGCAATACCGTTAGAATTAATCATTGGCAATCTGCCGCCAATAACAGCAGTAGGTTCCATCTTGTTTAAAAGCAAAATTTGTGTTATCATAGATGTAACGGTGGTTTTACCGTGAGTTCCGCAAACACCTATAACATTATCATAATAACGTGTAAGCGCGCCTAAAAGGTAGCTTCGTTCCATTGTGGGAATACCCGCTTTTGTAGCGGCTACAATTTCGGGGTTATCTCGGCTTATTGCTGCGGAATAAACAACAAGCTCGGCACCCTCAATATTTTCGGCATTATGCCCCATAAAAACCTTAATTCCCAAATTTTTAATTCTTTTAAGAGGGTCGCTTTCATTATTATCAGAGCCTGTTAAGATATATCCCTTGCTATGAAGTATTTCAGCTAACGGACACATTCCACTACCGCCAATACCTATCATATGAATACGCTTTACTTTCTCTATAATTTTATCTTCTGTTCTAAGCTTTTTCACAAAGGTCACCTCAGATTTCTATAATATATTATTATATTACTATTTTAAGAAAAAATAAACACTTTTTTGTAAGGAGATTGAAAAATATGCTAAAAACGCCTCCTAAAACAGAATATGTGATAAAAAAACTTACAGAAAACGGATTTGAAGCTTATATGGTTGGCGGTTGTGTGAGAGATATGTTGCTCGGCATTACTCCCTTTGACTATGATGTTACCACTAATGCAACACCTGATGAGGTGATAGCGATTTTCCAAAAAACAGTTCCAACAGGTATTAAGCACGGAACCGTTACTGTGATTATAGAAAACGAGCCTATTGAGGTTACCACCTTTAGAAACGAAAGCAGCTATACCGACAACCGCCACCCTGAAAGCGTCACCTTTGTTTCGTCACTAAAAGAAGATTTAGCACGTCGCGATTTTACAGTTAATGCTTTAGCGTATAATGAAGACAGCGGATTAAAAGATTTTTTTGGCGGTAAAGAGGATTTAAAAAATCAAATTTTGCGTGCAGTAGGAGACCCTTATAAGCGTTTTTCGGAGGATGCGTTGCGTATTCTGCGGCTTTTTAGATTTTCTGCAACGCTCGGCTTCCGTATAGAAAAAAATACGCTTGAAGCCGCGCTTTCACTTTCAAAAAATTTAAGTACTATAAGTCGTGAAAGAATCGCCATAGAGCTTAAAAAAGCAGTTGTCGGACAAAATGCAACGGCTTTAGACAACCTTATTTTAAGTGGCGGTCTTGAATTTTTAAACATTAATAAATGCCCTGATTTTAAAGTAATTAAAAACTGCCGTGAGAGTGAAATGTTAGCCCTGTTTTTGCTATTTTATCTGTCAGGGTGCGAAGTTACAAAGGTTTGTGAAAATTTGAAGCTTTCGAACAGCTA
>JAZNJT010000014.1:0-5933 GCA_045578145.1 Acutalibacteraceae bacterium | reverse complement strand
TAAACATATTAAAATCTTTTTAGAAAAGAGGTATAAACTTATGAGCGAAATTAATACTAATGAATACGATTATAATCCCGATTTAGTATCACTCACAGATGATAGCGGAAATGAATATCATTTTGAGGTTTTAGATGCTATCGAAACCGATACAGGCAGATATCTTGCTATGCTTCCTACCTATGACGACCCTCAGAAAATGCTTGAGGACAGCGGTGAGCTTGTAATAGTTAAGGTTGGGGAAGAAAACGGCGAAGAGTATTATTTTGAAATTGAAGACGATGACGAATATGAAATGATTGCCGAGGCTTTTGTTGAAAGGCTTGAAGATTTCTTTGAAATTGATAATAAATAATTGATTTTACGTCCTGTGCTGTTCGCGGACCGCGACTTATATAACCCTACACTTTTATTAAACGGGGCCTAATCTCGTACGGCGGGTTTGCAGACCTCCCGCGGCTGTGCCGAGTTCGGAAGAAGGGAGCGCGAAACCGTACGGTCGGCACCCACCTGGCTTTTAGCTCAGGTTATTTTAAGCGCATTACGGCAGTGCGGGACACAAATACAAGTTAAGATTAATTATAAAAAAACTCTCCTTGTTTTTAGGTAAAACAGGGAGAGTTTACTACTATTTGATTTTATGGTTTGCTAATAGAAAAATTAAATCCTAAAGCTACAACCGATAAAATTAAAAGCAAAACAAAAGGTGCTATATAACTTCCGGTTGATATTAATAACGAGTTGCTTAATGTTGCGATGAATGATGCTACTATCAAATTAAAATTAACAATACTATAGTTTGTAGGGAAATATTTTGTTCCATAAAAAGATGCCGTAAACGCAGATGTCATAGTTGGGCAAGTGCCGTAAGAAAGTCCTGTAAGGCAAAGGCCGATAATACTTAATGGCAACGAATTTAATAAAACTGAAATTAGTGTTAAACCTGCCGCAAAAATTGTTAAAATATTTGAAGCAAACATCGTTGCCTTTCTTCCTAGAGAATCATAAACTGCACCTGTAAGTATACGGCCAACACCATTAAACACCGAAAGAACACCAACAAGCGTAGTTGCAAGTGCAGGTGTTGCCTCAACAGATATAACCAAATCTCTCGCAAAACTTATAACCGAATTTCCAACCGCAGTTATAAGTGCCATAAATATAAATGCTCGCCAAAAAGTAAAACTTTTGACCATTTCTTTTGTCGACCAATCTCTAACTTCAAAACTTTCTTTTTGAATATTCTTTTTTTCTTTTGGAGATGGAAATTCTATATTATCAGAGGGCTTTTTGATAACAAGTCCCGCTAACAATAGAACGATAGCAACAACAACACCTAAAATAATATAAGCCTTGCGCCAACCGATATTTTCATTATCAAAAAAAGCACTAATGATGTTACCGAGTAAAAGCGTGCTAAAACCAAATCCCATCATCAAACAACCCGAAGAAAAACCTTTTTTATCGGGAAACCACGAATTAACGGTTGATACTATGACATTATAAGAAATACCGATACCCATACCTGACAAAACAGCGTATGTAATATATAATAAATAAGGCGTTTGTTGAGTTAAATTTCCCGTTGTAACAAAACCTGTTCCAACTAATAAACCCGCAAGAATAAGTGTTATTTTAGAACCTACTTTTTTGCAAATTAAACTACCAAAAAAAGCACCCAAACAGAAAAAACACATTGTTAATGTGAAATTAAATGCTAAAACCGAATCGTTCCAATTAAACTCACTCTTAAATGGAATTTTTAAAATAGACCAAGCATATAAAATACCTGAAAAAAGCATTGTAAAAACACCTGAAATAAGATATATCCAACGCTTATTCAAATTAGATTTCATAAGTTTTAAACCTCCTGTAAGACAAAATTTCAAATTATCTTAACACAAAAATTATTTCAATATATTTTTTAATTTCAATGCTTTCTGCAAGAAAGACCTACCGCTATCATAAGAGCAAAAAACCATATCCTTTACTTTGTTTCTACTTTTATACTTTAACGCTTTAAAGCAAAAATGTCAAGTGTTATTTTAAATTTTTTTGAAATAAAATACTTGACAAAGAGATTATAGTGTTGTATAATCATCGTGTTGCATTCCAAAGACAGTAGGTGGCAATTTGCCGTAAGTCTATCGCCTACCGAGGTACGCGCTTAAATTTAACATTTAATTAAAGTTATTTTTATGCCTGTTCCTCAATATTTGGAACAGGCATTTATTGTTTCGTGGAGGTGAATTACATTGCCAAACGCATCAGTTTTAGAACAAAAGAAACAGCAGGTAGCTGAGCTTTCTGAAAAGCTTTCGGCGGCTATCACAGGTGTTGTAGTTGATTACAAGGGTATCAACGTGGCTGACGACACAGCTCTCCGTAAAGAGCTTCGTGAAGCAGGCATTGAATATTTCGTTGTAAAGAATACAATTCTTGGCCGTGCAATCGAAGGTACTGATTTAGAGGAAATGAAATCCGTTCTTGAAGGTACTACTGCCATTGCCCTTTCAAATGAGGACTATACCGCAGCTGCAAGAATTCTTTGCAAATATGCAGATTCACACGATAACTTCAAGGTTAAGTCAGGCTTCCTTGACGGTAAGGTTGTAGATGTAGCTACAATCGACTCACTTGCAAAACTGCCTTCAAAGGAAATACTTCTTGCTACAGTTTTGTCAGCTTTCCAAGCACCTATCGCAGCTTTCGCTCGCGCTGTACAGGCTATCGTTGATAAAAACGGTAACGATACAGAAGAATAATTAATTAAAAAACAAAAACATTTAATGGAGGAAATTAAAATGGCATCAGAGAAAATCACAGCTATGATTGAAGAGTTAAAGACTCTTACCGTTCTTGAATTATCAGAACTTGTTAAAGCAGTAGAAGAGGAATTTGGCGTATCTGCAGCAGCAGCTGTAGCAGTAGCAGCTCCCGCAGCAGGCGGCGCAGCAGCAGCTGAAGAAAAGACCGAGTTTGACGTAATCCTTAAGGATGCAGGCGCAGAAAAGATTAAGGTTATCAAGGCTGTTCGTGAAATCACAGGTCTTGGCCTTGCAGAAGCTAAGGCTCTTGTTGATGGCGCTCCTAAGACTCTTAAGGAAGCAGCTGCTAAAGAAGAAGCTGAAGAAATCAAAGCTAAACTCGCTGAGGTTGGCGCAACTGTTGAGCTTCAGTAATTTCACAAAGTTAAAGACCGAAGGAAATTTCCTTCGGTCTTTTTTTATACCTTAAAATACTCTCTTTCAAATATACGGTACTTTTTAACTACTAAATAAAACGGTATTCCAAATCCCACACAAACTATAAACTCTGAAACTCCAACCTCTAATGCAGAAATTAAAAAACCATAAACGCCCGCACCATCAGGCAAGAAAAAGTATGCTATTTCGGCACCTATTATAATTGCATTAAAAATAACGGGTGAAAGCATTGAAAATAACGGTATTTTTTTAAACTTAATATTCCTTAGCAAATATGTTACAACAGCCGCAATGAGTGTTGCAAAACTTCCAAAAATCATATCAAACATATTAAACGAGCCTATATTTGCTATAAAACAACCTATTGTAAGCCCTGGTATTGCAGCAGATGTAAAAACAGGAAGTAATGTCAGCATCTCTGATACCCTAAGCTGAATAGGTCCGTAAGCTAAGCCAAAAACATTACTTAGATATGTAAACCCCGCATAAACAGCTGCTATAAGCGCGCCTGTTATAATGAAAATTATTCTTTTTTTGTTTGCCATAAGCTTCCCCTAAACCAATTTTTTATAAAATTCAACTGCGAGGGAATCGCACCGCTCATTTTCAGGGTGACCCGCGTGTCCCTTAACCCAATCTATTGTAACCTTGTGTATTCCCAATAGATTTAAAAGTTCTTCCCACAAATCAGGGTTTAAGGCGGGTTTTTTATCTGCCTTTCGCCATCCGTTTTTACGCCAAGACTCTGCCCAACCCTTAGTCACACCGTCTGCCACATATTTAGAATCGGTAACAAGACGTACCTCGCACGGCTCTTTAAGTGCCTTTAATCCCATAATAGCGGCGGTTAGCTCCATTCGGTTGTTGGTAGTATTCTTTTCACCGCCCGAAAGTTCCTTTTCGGCACTTCCGAAACGCAATATTACTCCCCATCCGCCAGGACCTGGGTTACCTGAACAAGCACCGTCTGTAAAAATTTCTACACTTTTCATTTTAATACTTCCTATAGCTTCCTACAACCTTGCCAAGCACAGTTGGTTTTTCTGGGTAAATAGGTGAAAAATCGGGATTTTCAGGCATAAAAATCACTTGACCGTTTTTAATAAGCAGTCTTTTAACCGTTGCACTGTCGCCATCCATACCGACAACGATATCACCGTTTCTACAGGACTTGTTTTTATCAGCAACAATAATGTCACCATCAAGAATACCGACATCCCGCATACTAAGGCCCACAACCTTTAGTGCAAAAAGTCCCTCAGCATCCTTAGAGGGATAAGGAATATAATCTTCAATTTCCTCTACCGCCAAAATCGGTTTGCCCGCAGTGATTTTCCCAACCAATGGTACCATTGAAGACGGCGAGCCTATATCAAGCTTAATAGAACGCGAATTTTTAGGGTCGCGCACAATATACCCCTCTTCCTCAAGAGCGGTCAAAATAGCATGAACTGTAGAAGTAGATTTAATACCTGTAGCAGTGCATATTTCTCTTACCGACGGCGGAAAACCCTCTGCCATCTGCTTTACTAAAAAGGAATAAACCAAGCTTTGTTTTTCAGTTAACGGGGTTTTTGACATAAGCTTACCCTCCAACGAACATTTATTCGTTTTCAGTATATCACTCTTTTTCTTTTTCTGCAACAGTTTTCGAAAAAATTTCTTTAATCCCCAATATTAAAAGCAAGCCGCCAAAGATTTTAGAGATAAGCTCTCCCCCTAAGAAATTGGCTAACAGCCATCCTGAAAGCGTACCTATTAAGCCTACTGCCGAAATTTTAAAAACTGTTTTCCACTTTATTTGTTTTTTAAAGCTATAGATTATTACCGATACTGTAGCTATTGGTATAAAGAATAACAAATTTATTCCTTGTGCTGTAAGCTGTTCTAATTCGGCAAAAAGAGTTAGATATATTATAAGCACCGCTCCCCCGCCTAATCCCATAGCGCCTATAATTCCTGATAAAAGCCCTGCTAAAAGGGCTAAAATATTCATTTGACAAGCAGGCGGAAACCTGCATAAACCATAAAAACACCAAAAATTCTTTTAAGCCATAATGGAGATATCTTTTTAAGAATCACAGTACCTATTCCCGCCCCTATTACACCTGCAGGTACGTATATGAACGCATCAGAAAGATTTACATAATCCTTTGAGATGTAAAGTATAGCACTCAAAACTGTTATAGGTAATATCACCGCAACCGCATTGCAGTGCGCCGTTTTTTGCTCAAATCCCATCTTCTTAAGTAGCGGAACCGCTATCATTCCTCCTCCCGCTCCAAAAAGTCCGTTGACTGCACCTATCAATACACCAAAAAAAAGAGACATTATTTTCCTTTTTTTCACAATATCACCCCTAATATTTTTTACAAAAAAGACTTTCTTTATTCTTGACACTCTGAGTTATAAAATGTAAAATATGCTTATATAATTAATAGGAGTGTTAATTTTGGGACTTTTAGAACTCTTTGTTTTAGCTGTAGGTCTTTCGATGGACGCCTTTGCGGTTGCTATTTGCAAAGGACTTGCTACCGAGAGGGTTAAACCTAAACATATGTTAATTTCAGGTGCGTGGTTTGGCGGTTTTCAGGCGCTTATGCCATTTATCGGTTATATATTAGGTAAATCCTTTGAAAAATATGTTACCGCTTTTGACCATTGGATATCCTTTGTTCTTTTGGGCGCTATAGGTATTAATATGATAAAAGAGGCTTTCTCTAAAGA
>JAZNJT010000013.1:0-11911 GCA_045578145.1 Acutalibacteraceae bacterium | reverse complement strand
CCGTTTTTTAAAGTATACAGATTGTACTTCATTTTGCCCTCCCACCAAAGTGGCAAACCTACAAGACTTCGTTTTGTATCAACAAGAGAAGCTTTGTGATTATAAAGCGCATCGCTATCGCGGTATTTTAGTATTGTTTTTGCGCTTTCTGTAACATCGGCAGGATTACTGATATCAAAAAGCGATAGTTTAATACCGCCTGTTCTGCCAGTATTTTCATTTGCATCCTGACCTATTCCTAAAAGTTTACCCTCTGAGAATGGAAAAAGATAGTTTGAAAATCCCGGTATTTTAAGCGCGCCGATGATTTCAGGCTCTTTAGGATTTCTTAAATCTACACTAAAGAGGGGATCTACCTGTCTGAATGTTACAAAGTAAGCCGTATCGCCCATAAACCTTACCGAGTAAACCCTTTCATCAGGAGCAATATTTTCAATTTTTCCTACCTCTTTTAAATTATTGTCTAAAACCCTGAGTGAATTAACCGTTGAAATGCTGTATCTTATAACCTTATCTTCCTTTTTTTCTACACCAGTGTTTTCAGTAGTCACTAATCTAAAATAGCCGTTATGCTCATCGATCGAAAACTGATTAAGCAGACTCCCTTTAATTTTACCTTGAGCTTTAAGTTCGATTTTTCCGTCATTCAATGCATATCTGATAATTTTTGTAGCTCCGTCATTCTCGTGTGATGCGGTTATTATATTTTCAAGACTGCAATAAACCGTATATGCACGTCCGAGTACCGACTGTGTACCTAAAAGCTTGCCGTTTTCTATACTGTATCCGCAAATAACAGTATAAACAGGGCTTGATAAATTTTCTGCAAAAATACATTCTGCACTCACAGGACCGTTAACATCATCTGCTGTAACCACGGGTACATAAGTTTCATATTTATCCTTTACAATACCACTTGTATTTACTCTGTAATCGGAAATCACATATAAAGTATTGCCAATAAGCCTAGACGTGTTATATTCACCGCTTTGCCTGCACTCATAAAGCTTCTCGGGGGTTTCGGGGTTTTCGACATTATATATCATAGCGGTAGTATAGCTTTTATTGTCCACGGTTTTACGTGTTAAAAATATAAGTCTGCCGTTTTTAACAAACATTTCATTATTAAAATAGTATCCTTTTTCTTCAAGCTCTATCTGCGATACTTTTTTTGCCTCTTTACCTGTGCTTACAATACTAATCGCGAGCTTTTTGGGTGAATAAATATAAATGTAGTTACCGTCAGTTTTCACAATATCGGCTTCGTCTACACCCTTTACCTGATCATTGGTATCAGAAATATCAGATTTTTCATTTAAAGAACTGCTGTTTTTGTTTTCTGTAGGGGCAGATATACCTAAATCACCCTCAGCTATATCTACAGCTTCATCATCTGTCAGATATTCATAAATGGCTCCATTGATTTTTGTGTTATTTAATTCTTTTAATGCATTATAAATATCATAATATGAAACTTTAGAAGACTCTTCATTCACCATAGGTGACGGATTTTTTATAAAACTGTCCACCGCAAAAAGTGAAACAAACATAATAACTATCATAGCCACAGCAGTAATCGTTCTGAAAGCAATTACTTTTGACTGAGATTTTATCTTTTTGCTTTGTTCCATTCTTTTTAAAATCTTTTGCTTTATATAACCGTCAGGCTTAATATCATCAATTTGATTTTTATAATTGTTCTCAAACATCATATATCCTCCTTTAAGGTGTTTTTTAGTAATTGTCGTGCTCTGTATAAATGTGTTTTTACAGTTGAGGGCTTTGTGTTTTCTATTTTCGCAATTTCTTCCACAGAGTATCCGCAATAATAGTGAAGATGTATGACAGTACGATATTTAATAGACAGTTTAAGTACTTCTTCAACTACATTCTTTTCAGAAATTTTATCTGTTACAGAAATATTTTCATCTAATTGTTCAGTACGCTTAAACCAAAAGGACGTTTTAAGACTGTTTGTGCAGTTTATAGTAATACGTAAAAGCATTGCCTTTAAATGCTCTTCGGTTTCAATTTTCTGCCATATTTTCATATAGCGCAGAAAAACCTCTTGCAAAATATCTTCACTGTCAGCCTTACTTTTTGTGCGCACAAAGGAAAGCCTATAAACCGTGTCAGCATACTTTTTAAACGCATTTTCAGGTTTTGCAAAATCGTTATTTTTTACACATTTCGTACTTTTCATAACTTAACCCCCCTCATACCTAATACTTTCTATACACCAAAAAGGTTTCAAAATTTTTCCAAAACAAAAAAACCGAGGAAAAATTCCTCGGTTTTTAATACTGAAATTATTCTGCTGTCTCTTCCACGGCTTCTGCTACGGGCTCTTCGGGTGTTTCATAAACTACTTCGTCAGTAGTTTCTTCTACAACTTCTTCTTTAACTTCCGGCTCTAAGAGAGCACGGATTGAAAGACTAACACGCTTCTTTTCTAAATCAATAGCGGTAATCTTAGCATCAACCTCTTGACCTACAGTTAATTCATCCTGTGGCTTTGCAATATGTTTATTTGCAATCTGTGAAATATGAATAAGACCGTCAATACCTGAAATAATACGTGCAAATGCACCGTAAGTAGTCATACTAACGATTGTTACCTTAACAACATCATCTACATTGTAGTTATTTTGGAAGATAACCCAAGGATTTTCATCTTCCTTCTTATAACCTAAAGAAATCTTTTTCTTTTCGGCATCAAGTGCTTTAACGTATACTTCAACAGTATCGCCAACTAAAACAACTTCAGAGGGATTCTTAATTCTAGACCAAGAAAGCTCTGAAATGTGAACCATACCGTCCACACCGCCGATATCAACAAATGCACCATAACTTGTGAGTGACTTTACAGTACCTGTGAAACGGTCACCAACTGCGATATTTTCCCAAACCTTAGCCTCGGCTGCTTTCTTTTCTTCAATAAGAACACTGCGAATAGAACCGATAGCTCTACGTCCTCTGCCAATTTCGATAATACGGAAAGATACTTCCTTACCCTTTAATTCCTCTAAAGAATCATTTCTTGAGAGAGTTGCCTGAGAAGCAGGAATGAATACTCTGACATTGTTTGTGTAAACCACAACACCGCCCTTAATAATATCCTTAACGAAACCGCTTAAGATTTCGCCCGAATCCTTGGCAGCAACTATATTGTCCCAACCGGCTATAGCATCGTAACGGCGCTTAGAAAGCATAGCGGTTCCTTCCTGATCGCTGATTTTCATAATAATAAGATTAATCTTATCATCTACTTTTACTTCGTCCATCATATTTGCATCAGGATTAGAAGAATATTCAGCAGCTGTAACATAACCTGTTACACCTCTGCCTATGTCCACTGTAATTTCAGTGGGATTAACAGCTATAACTGTGCCTTCTACCTTTTGGTCGCCTGTTAAACTGCTAAGAGATGCTTCAAATGCTTCCTCATCGGTCATTTCATCGAAGCTTTTTTGAACAGATTCTTTTACCTCCATCTGTTCTTCTACCGGTTGTAAATTTTCTGACATGGTTCTAATAACCTCCTTTATTATACCCGCAGGTGTAGATGCACCTGCCACCACCCCGACAGAGCCTCCTAAAAAACTCGCAGAGTTCGGTAATTCCTCTGCCGTTTCGATAAGAAAGGTTCTCTCACAGTTTTTAAAGCAAACATCAAACAGCTTTGCAGTGTTTGAACTGTGTCTTCCGCCGATTACGATAATATTATCGCAAATTTTTGAAAGCTCGTCTGCCTCCTCTTGTCTGTTTGAGGTAGCGTTACATATTGTATCAAATATTTTCGCATTTGTACATACTTTTTTTAATTTTTTTTGCATTTCTCCCCAAATTTTTGCATTAAAAGTGGTTTGAGATACAAAAATCACCTTTTTTTCTGCAAAATTGCCGTTTTTCTCAAGCAAATCTTCAAGTTCTTTTTCATCTGCAACTACATGACATACTCCAGAACAGTGTCCGACAATACCCTTTACCTCCTGATGAGCCGAGTCACCCGCAATCAATGTTATATACCCTTCTCTACTGTTTTGACTTACAATTTTATGAATTTTGGCAACAAAAGGACAGGTTGCATCTGCCACTGTAACACCAAGATTTTTTGCATTATCGATAACAGCCTTTTCAACACCGTGTGAACGAATAACCAGCGTTTCACCCTCGTTTACCTCTTGCGGTGAATTGACAATTCTTACACCTTTTTGTTCAAGCTCGGCTACTAACTGGGGATTATGAATTATAGGACCTAAGGTGCAAACCTTTTCTCCCTTTTGAAGTAACTCGTATACCATATTAACCGCTCGGTCAACACCGAAACAAAAACCCGCAGTTTTGGCTAAAGTAATTCTCATAGTTTTCCCTTTGTACCCTCTTTTATAATTCTAAGCAAAAGTTCTAATGACTGCTCAAATTCAAAGCCTGTAGTATCTGCAAGAATGGCATCATCTGCCCTTTTAAGCGGTGAAATCGGGCGGTTCATATCATTGTAATCCCTTTGCACCATATCCTTATAAACATCTTCAAAGGTGACTTTCTCGCCCTTTTCACAAAGTTCTTTATAACGTCGCATTGCTCTGTCTTCTGCAGAGGCAGTAAGGTAAATTTTAAGAGTAGCATTCGGTAAAACCACTGTTCCGATATCTCTGCCGTCCATCACAACATTATTATCCTCTGCTAATTTTCTTTGCATATTGAGCAAAAACTCTCTCACCTCAGGCTTTGCAGAAACAGCAGAAGCCATCATAGAGGCTTTGGGTGTTCTAATTAAATCAGAAACATCCTCACCGTCCAAAAAAACACGCTGCTCGCCGTTTACAAATCTTATATCTGCGGTTGTATTTCTTAATACCTCGCCAATATCACAATTAAGCTGGGTATCAAACCCTAAACGCAAAAACTTTAAACCTACTGTTCTGTATAGAGCGCCTGTATCAACATAAATATATCCTAAATTCTTAGCAACTGTTCTTGAAAGAGTGCTTTTGCCCGCTCCCGCAGGACCGTCAATAGCAATAGAAATCATAATTTAAACCTCCTACATATTCTTACCTGCAACATAGCCTGTGGAAAATGCTATTTGCAAATTAAATCCGCCTGTAAAGGCATCAACATCAATAACCTCACCCGCAAAGAAAAGCCCTTTAACTATTTTAGACTCCATTGTGGTAGGATTAATCTCCTTAACCGAAATACCGCCGCTTGTAATAATTGCTTCCTCAACGGGCCTTAAGCCCTCTATATGAAGCGGCATAGCTTTAAGCAATGAACATAATGTCTTTCTTTGCTCGCGACTTATCTGATTAACCTTTAAACCCCCATCAATACCCGAAAGCCTAACAATTACAGGAATAAGGCTTTTTGGTAACAGCTTGTCCAGACTGTTTGAGAAGTCCTTGTTTTTCTGCTCCTCAAAATCTCGCAAAATTCTATTATCTAATTGTTCCAAGCTTAAAGCAGGCTTTAAATCTATATATGCCGTATATTCCTTTTTTTCTAAATTTCTAATATAAGCCGATGCGCTCAGCACCAAAGGTCCGGAAACACCGAAATGTGTAAACAGCA
The DNA here is from genome assembly GCA_045578145.1 of Acutalibacteraceae bacterium. Lineage (GTDB taxonomy): Bacteria > Bacillota > Clostridia > Oscillospirales > Acutalibacteraceae > UBA737. Next base: position 6,337 of record JAZNJT010000013.1, on the reverse strand, counting down.
TTTCACCGAGTTCCTTAAAAATAGGTTTTTTCTTTCCATCCTCGAAAACCGAAAAGGTTACGTTTTTAAGTGATAATCCCGAAAGACGACTGCAAAATCCCTCATGACAGACAAGAGGTACTAATGACGGCTTAATATCAGTCACAGTATGCCCTAATTCCTGAGCTATTCTATATCCGTCACCCGTAGAGCCTGTAACGGAATATGACATTCCGCCCGTAGCAATAAGACAGCTATCTGCAGAAATACTTTTTCCGTTTTTTAAAACAACCTCACTCACCGCTCCGTTTTGAAGTTTAATTTCGGTCACTGTATCATTAACTGTTTTAACTCCTGCTTTACGCGCTGTTTTCACAAGTGCATCAACTATATCCACCGCTTTATCTGAAACGGGAAAAACTCGGTTTCCTCGCTCGATTTTAAGCGGAACACCTGCATTTTGAAAAAAATCCATAACAGAAGTTGACGGAAAAACAGAAAAAGCAGAATACAAAAATCTCGGATTTTTAGCAACATTTAGAAGCAAGGTATCAATATCACAATTATTAGTGACATTGCATCTTCCCTTGCCCGTTATCATTAGCTTTCTTCCTGCGCGCTCATTTTTTTCAACAAGCGTTACAATAGCATTCTTATTATTTAGTGCGGCTGTTATTGCCGCCATAAGACCCGCAGGGCCTGCTCCGATTATAATTATGTTCTTCATTTTTTCCTGCCTTTTTTATCTTTAGATTATAATTTTACACTATTTAAAAGAAAAAGTAAACCTATTTTTTCACTTTACAGCCATTATAATAGTAGGTTAATATTTCCTTAAAATCACACCCCTGCTTTGCCATACAGTCTGCCCCGTACTGACTCATTCCAACCCCATGTCCGTAACCGTAAACCGTGAATTTAAATTTACCGTTACTGTAATCTGTTTCAAAATTTGCCGAACGCAGATTTAATACACTGCGAATAGCCTCACCGCTCATTTCTTCACCGCATATAATCATATTTTTGACAGTGCCAGACTCAGTTTTTGAAATATTAGAAAAATAACTTTTTTCTTCGCCTTTAAAATCTATTTCACTGAATTTATTTTTAATTTCATCTGCACTGAATATTTTTTCAGATATGTAATCACTGTGAAGCTTATCCCATTCGCTAAGCACAGGCTTTAAATAAGGAAAATCTTTTCCCCACACATTTTCACTGCTCTCAGTTTTGCCTCCCGACAGAGCGTGATAAACCGTTAAAGCAAGTTCACCGTTATAAGTCGCTGTGTAACCTTTCACATCACCTATCGCATCATCAATTTTCTTTTCGTATTCGTCGGCCTTTTCACCCCATTTTTCCCTCGCATCATCTCTTGAAATAAAGCTCTGGTCAACAGTATAATCGGTTGTAATATCATATTCTTTGTCGAAATTCTCATTGCTTCTTACTAGCGCGAAAGTATATGCTGCTACAGCCTGAGCCTTAAGCGCTTCTTTTTCATAAAGAGCGGGCATTTCAGCAGCTACCACCGAAAAAACATATTCTTCGCTTTTCATTTTTGTAACCTTACCGCTTTGCTTGTCTAAAACCTTAAAGGTATCCTTTTGGGTTTCCACTACATTATGTGCCGTGCTTAAAACCTCTACAGATTTATTTTCCTCATTTTTACCTATAACACTAAGCGGCAGTAGCAATATAATAGCAGACACAACAATCAAAATTACAAGCATTTTTTTCATAACGTTACCTCTTTTTTATTGACTTTTATTTTAAAGCATTATAAAATTGTTATATTATATGTTTAATGTTTGGAGCGTAAATTTTATGCGATATGAAAAAATTTTATTTTTCTTTTATGCTGCTTTGCCGGTTTGTGTTATTCTAAGACTCATACAACTAAATTTTGTTATTGACAGTAATACAGGTTTTTTTAAACACGAATTTATAGCTTTTGGGATTGCTATTTTGGTTATTATATTTGCAGTAGCTGTAATGTTCTCGGTTTTTGCTTTTTTGTCACACCGTTCCCCTGAGCAACCGCCAAAGTCAAATTTATTTTTAAGTATTGCATCTTTTGTGACGGCTTTTTCACTGTTTTTTGAAAACTATTTTATGACTCCAAATTACACTGTTATGAATTTACAGACAATTTTGCTTAATATTACCGCATTATTGTCAATAATTTTATTCCTATGCTACGGATTTAAGCATTTTTTCGATTTTGCATTACCTGGTTTTTGTTTTGTTTTTCCTTGCATATATTTCATTTTAAAAATAATTCTTGAGTTCACTGTTATTTCTGCTTTGGCAGTGATTTCAGAAAACATACTCTTTATTTCCGCTCTTTGCGCTCTTATGGTATTTTTTATGCAATTTGCAAAGCTTTACAACAAAACAGACAAGGAATATAATTTCCGCAAACTTTTGGCCTCTGGGTTGGTATCTATTCTCTTTTGCTTTGTTCAATCAATTTCGTTTTTTATATACGGTTTTATGACCGATTTTGAGATAATACACACTAATGTTTTTTCAAATACAACACTGTTTATTATGGGTTGCTTTGTTCTCACTTTTTTATCGTTTCACTATTCCCGAAAAAACGCTTATTTTGAAAACTTAAAATAGCAATAAATACCAATTTATGCGCATTATATTCTTGACATATTCAATATATAGTGGTAAAATTGTAATGATAAATTCACGTTTTTAGCTATTATTTTTGATAATTGCTGTTTTCTGCCTTCAGATTGGCGACTGTGGCAGATAAAGGTTGATTATATCACGGGAGGTGAATGCACGGCTCCCGTTAACTCGTATATTATGAGTGAAGTCCGTGCTTGAATATATAGAGGAGGTGCTTTAATGCCCTACATTATCGGTGGCGTTGTCGCTCTTCTTTGCGCCGTAATCGGATTTATTTCCGGTTCTGTATACCGTCGCAAATCAGCCGAATCCACAATTGGCTCTGCTGAAGACGAAGCAAGACGCATTTTAAGCGACGCTATAAAAAACGCCGAACAAAAGAAAAAAGAAGCTTTACTTGAAGCTAAAGATGAAATTCACAATTTACGTCAGGAAACTGAAAAAGACCTTAGAGAACGCAGAAGTGAGGTTCAACGTCAGGAACACCGAATTCAACAAAAGGAAGAAGCTCTCGACCGCAAGACCGACAACTTAGAAGCCAAGGAAGAAAAATTAGCTGTGCGTTCTAAAGAAATTGATGCCCGCATTGAAGAATGCGACCGCATTAAGCAAAGCCAGTTGGACTTGCTCGAAAAAATTTCAGGCTTTACAAAAGAACAGGCAAAATCACATTTGCTCGAGATGCTTGACGACGAATTAACCCACGAAAAAGCAGTTAAAATTTTAGAGTTTGAACAGCAAACTAAAGACGATGCTGACAGAATCGCTAAGAATATCCTCGGCCACGCTATTCAGCGCTGTGCCGCTGACCATTCCTCAGAAATCACTGTTTCTGTTGTAGCTCTGCCCAATGATGAAATGAAAGGTCGAATAATCGGCCGTGAGGGTAGAAACATCAGAGCACTTGAAACTGCAACAGGCGTTGACCTTATAATCGACGATACACCTGAAACCATTACCGTTTCAAGTTTCGACCCTGTAAGACGTGAAATCGCACGTGTGGCACTCGAAAAGCTTATTCTTGATGGAAGAATACATCCAGGAAGAATTGAAGAAACTGTTGCAAAAGCTACTGCCGAAGTTGAAACTACAATCAAACAAGAAGGCGAACGTGCAATGATTGAGGCAGGTATCCCTTCTCTTAATCCCGAGCTAATCCGCTTACTTGGTAAACTTCGTTACCGCACAAGCTATGGGCAGAATGTTCTCAATCATTCTATGGAAGTTTGTCACCTCTCAGGTCTTATTGCCGCCGAAATGGGTGCTGATATTACTACCGCTAAGCGCGCAGGTCTTCTACATGATATCGGTAAAGCACTTGACCATGAGCAAGAGGGCTCACATATTCAGCTTGGTGTAGAAGCCGCTAAAAAATATCGCGAAAATGATATTATTGTCAATGCAATTCACGCTCACCACGGTGATGCTGAAGCTAAATCTGTAATAGCATTTATTGTTCAGGCTGCAGATGCAATTTCGGCAGCGCGTCCGGGTGCTCGCAGAGAAAACATTGAAAATTATATTAAACGTCTTGAAAAACTTGAGGAAATCGCCAATTCCTTTAACGGTGTTGAAACATCGTTTGCAATTCAGGCAGGCCGTGAGGTTCGTATTGTTGTGAAACCTGAGGCTGTATCAGACGATCAGATGGTTCTTATGTCACATCAGATAGCACAGCGCATTGAAAATGAGCTTGAATATCCGGGACAAATTAAGGTTAATGTTATAAGAGAAAGCAGAGCCATTGATTACGCAAAATAATATATAAGAGGGCAGTTTTTATGTGTGAACGTATACAACGTGTTATAACGGCTCTTAATAAAAACAATATGCAGGGTATTTACGTACCCTGCATTAATGATATTAAGAGGACTGTTGAAGAAATATTATATCCCGACTGTATTATTACTGCAGGTGGCTCTGTTTCTTTGCTAGAAAGCGGTGTGTGGAAACTTATACACAGTGATTGCTACCGATTTTTTGACCGTAATAAAGAAGGTATTTCCCCAGAGGAACAAGAAGAAGTGTTCCGTAAAGTTATCGGAACTGATTTTTATTTTTGTTCCACAAACGCCGTAACAGAAAACGGCGAGCTTTTGAATGTTGACGGCTTTTCAAACAGAATATCCGCAATAGCATTCGGTCCGAAAAAGGTTATTATGATTGTGGGCGCTAACAAGATTGTTAAAGATTTAAAAGAAGCCTTCCTCAGAGTTAAAAAAATTGCCGCTCCCAAAAATTGTGTAAGACTCGGTATCGACTCACCCTGTGCAAAGCTTGGTCACTGTGTTTCTTTGCTTAAAAGTGAAAACCCTGACTTTACTGACGGATGTGATATTGACCGCAGAATTTGCAGAAACTACCTTATAAGCGGTAAACAACAGATAAAAAACAGAATTACCGTAATTATTTGCGGCGAAGAATTAGGATATTAAGGGCAATCTTCAGATTTGCCCTTTTTTTAGTTTTATGTTGTAAATTTTAATAAATAGTGTTAGAATATAAAAAGATATAATATAAAATGAGGTTGTTATATGAATATTATTATTGTAGGTTGCGGAAAAATAGGTTCTACTATACTTGCAAGTCTTGTTAATGAGGGACATAATGTTACCGCGCTTGATTGCAATGCAGACCTATTAACCAGTCTTACCAATATTTATGATATTATGAGTGTATGCGGCAGTGGCACCGACTGCGAAATATTAGAAGAAGCAAAGGTTCAGGAGGCCGACCTTTTAATTGCGGCTACAAATTCAGATGAATTTAATATGCTTAGTTGCTTCTTAGGTAAGCGTATGGGTGCTAAGAACACTATCGCACGTATCCGTAGCCCTCAATATAATGACAGTAGTCTGGGCTTTATGAAACAGCAATTAGATTTATCAATGTCTATTAACCCCGAATTAATGGCGGCTAAGGAACTGTATCATCTTTTAAAACTTCCGTCTGCTGCTAAGGTTGAAACCTTTTCGGTAAGAAACTTTCAGATAGTTGAGCTAAAACTTAAATCAAATTCTGTTTTAGACGGGGTTAAGCTCTCAGAGCTTCGCTCAAAATTTAATGCTAAATTTCTTGTATGTGCAGTTGAACGTGACGATGAAGCCTATATACCTGACGGTAATTTTGTACTTAAAAGTGGTGACAGAATTGCTCTTACCGCAAACCAACACGAATTTGCAAAATTGCTCAAAGAAATGGGTGTTTTGAGAAAACAATCGCGAAATATAATGATTTTAGGTGGTAGCCGTACCTCCTATTATCTTGCAAAAATGCTTTGTTCCAGCGGTAATAAGGTTACTCTTATTGAACGAAACAAAGAAATTTGCAACGAACTGTGCGAAGCGATACCCAAAGCTACAATAATTAACGGTGACGGGGCAAATGTTGAACTGCTTATGGAAGAAGGCTTGGATTCTCTTGATGCTTTTGTAGCCCTTACGGGTATTGATGAAGAAAATATACTTTTATCATCATTTGCAATTAATAAAAACGTACCGCAGGTTATCGCAAAGGTTAACCGCGATGAACTAATGCCATTAGCTTCGCAGTGGGGTCTTGACTGTATGGTTTCCCCAAAGAAAACAATTTCTGATATAATTTTAAGATATGCAAGAGCCCTTGAAAATTCGGCAGGCAGTAGCGTTGAAACACTGTATAAAATGCTTGATGATAAGGTTGAAGTGCTTGAATTCAGTGTTAAACCCGATTT
>JAZNJT010000012.1:0-29980 GCA_045578145.1 Acutalibacteraceae bacterium | reverse complement strand
GCGGTATAATAAGGTTTTTAGTATGTTGTATACTGGGTGTGACAATTCTTGTTTATAATTCAGTTAACATTTTAGGCTATAGCCAAGAAAAAACAGAAAATGTCCAACCGCTGTCACAAATTACTTTTTTTGATGATGGTTTTGATATAAAGGAAAACTTGCAAATGAATCAAAACCAAGATACTGTACAAAAAACACAGAACACACAAACAATAGTTGAAGCGGCAACAGGTGCGGTAAAGGGAAATATTATTAGCAAATATATTTCACCTTACAACGCGTCGCTTTCTTATGACAGCATATATGTAAAAAACAATACTTCGCTGTCGCCTAATTTAAAAAAGCTTTTAAATCAAGAGTTAAAATTCAAAATAAACCAAACAAGTGAGCCTCAAGTGCTTATAATGCATACTCACACAACCGAAACCTTTATGACGACAGACAGTAATGTTTATACCGAAAATTTCGAGTCGCGCACCACAGATAACGGCAGAAATATGGCAAAAATAGGTGAAATTGTAGCCGATAGACTAAACGGCGAGGGGATTGTCACTCTGCATGATAAAACACAGCACGATTATCCCGAATATACAGGCAGTTATACAAGAGCGGCCAAAACAATTAATTCCTATCTTAAAAAATATCCAAGTATAAAAATCGTTCTTGATTTGCACCGCGATGCCGTATCCTCAGGAGATAGCGATAAGGTAAAGCTTGTAACTGAAATACATGGAAAAAAAGCGGCTCAGGTAATGCTTGTAATGGGATCGCAAAGCGGAAGTGTTACAAATTATCCAAATTGGCAGGAAAATTTTAAACTTGCTATAAGATTACAGCGGAAAATGGAAAAAATGTACCCAACCCTTGCGCGTCCGTTAATGCTAATGTCCAAAAACTATAATCAAAGCCTATCAGACGGGTCATTGCTTATAGAATTCGGAACCGAAGCCAATTCCTTAGAGGAGGTCCACTACTCCGCAACCCTTGTAAGCGATGCGCTTGTATCTCTTTTAAATGAATTAAAATAAAGGAGAAAAAATGAAAAGACAAACAAAAGTGTTTTTAAGAACTTTCTGCATATCGTCGGTAATACTTTCCTGTATAATATTCGGTTTTTGGGGAATAAGCAAAGCCTATGAGAATATCAGGCTCATAGGCTTTGGAGAATACCGAACTGCAATAGATTACGAGAACGGGAAACTGAAAATTTTTGATTTTGAAATAGAAATTAATTGATAATTATGATTTTACAAAAAACGGAAAAGAATATGATAAAAATTTTGCGTAATCTTAAAAAGCAAGACCGAAAAGATGTGTTTGAATATATACAGCAAAAGTATGATAACTCCATATAAAAATAAGCAACCCAAATATGCAAAATTGCATATTTGGGTTGCGTTTATTTATGCATTAATTTTTCTATTTCCTTTGCGGCGTTTTCGAGGTAATTGCAGTCGAAATGCTCGAATGCGCCGTTATCTACCATTTGCGCTAAAGACACGTCTATAGGCATTTTCGCAAGCAAGGGAATACCTAATTCCTCTGCTATACCCTCGCTGCCCTGACCAAAAATATTAAATTCTTTTTTGCAGTCGGGGCAAACCACATAGCTCATATTCTCCACGATTCCTAAAACCTCAATATTCATCATCTTTGCCATATTGTAGGCTTTTTTAACAATAAGCGAAACTAAATCTTGTGGTGAGGTTACAATGACCGTACAGTCGAGAGGAATGCTCTGAAAAACGGTAAGCGGAACATCGCCTGTGCCTGGGGGACAGTCAATAAACAGAAAATCAAGGTCGCCCCAAACAACATCGTGCCAGAACTGCTTGACCGCGCCCGCAATAACAGGACCTCGCCAAACAACAGGCGATTCCTTTTCTTCGAGCAAAAGATTGATAGACATTAGTTTAATGCCTGTTTTAGTAACAGCGGGCAAAATTCCCAACTCATTTTGCATAGCGCGTGAGTTAATACCAAAGGTTTTGGGTATAGATGGACCTGTGATATCGGCATCAAGAATACCTACCTTATATCCCATACGGTTCATAAGCACAGCAAGCATTGAGGTGGTCATAGATTTACCTACACCGCCCTTACCGCTCACAACACCTATTACGTGTTTAATGTTGTTGTATTCGCCCGTGGGCTCAATAAGACTTTTAGGGTCGCGCGAGGAACAATTGCTCGAACAAGACGAGCAGTTTCCCGAACAGCCACTGTTTTTTTCTTCTGACATTTAAAAACGACCTTTCGAAAAGTATAATGATTATAATATTTTTGGTTAAGAAAATACTTTTTATCGGAGAACAAGAAAGCGCGTAGCATAATTGTGCTATTTGGCTTTTGTTTCACAGTAAAGACAACGGTAAACGCGCTTTTCTTTGTCTGCGAGTGTAAAAATATGAGGTAATTCCTGTTCTGTTGTAGAAATACAGCGCGGATTTTTGCATTTCAATACATCTACTAATTTTTCGGGCAATTCTATAGTCTTTTTCTCAACTATTTTATTGTCTTTAATAATGTTAACCGTAATATCGGGGTCAACAAAGCCTAAAATTGCAGTATCCAGAACAATATCGGCATCAATTTTAATAATATCCTTTTTGCCCATTTTGCGACTGGGGGCATTTTTAATAAATGCAACCGAACATTCAAGGCTGTCAAGACCTAAAAGATTGTAAATTTTCATTCCCTTGCCTGCGGTTATATGGTCGATTACAATTCCGTTTTTAATGGTATCTACCTGCATTACTCTACCTCCAGAAGCTTTAAAATGAGCGCCATTCTCATAATTTTGCCATTAAACACTTGTTTAAAGTAGCAAGCGCGAGGGTCATTATCTATAGCAACGCTAATTTCGTTAACACGGGGAAGCGGATGTAAAATACACATATCTTTTTTAGCGTTTGCAAGCTTTTCGGGGGTTAAAATATAGCTGTCCTTTAGGCGCAAATAATCTTCTTCGTTAAAGAAACGCTCTCTTTGAACGCGTGTCATATAAAGAATATCAAGGTCTGCCATAGAAGCCTCAAGGTCGGTAGTTTCGGTATACTCAATACCCTCTTTCTTAAGTGTTTCCTTAACATAGTCGGGAATTTTAAGCTCTAAGGGTGAAATAAACACAAATTTCACTTTTTCATAACGCTTTAAAGCTGATATGAGTGAATGAACTGTTCTACCGAATTTAAGGTCACCGCAAAATCCTACTGTGAGATTATTGAAATGTCCTTTTTCGCGGTGAATGGTAAGCAAATCGGCAAGTGTCTGTGTTGGGTGGTTATGTCCGCCGTCACCCGCATTTATAACAGGAATACTTGCATTCATAGAAGCAACAAGCGGTGCACCCTCTTTAGGATGGCGCATAGCAATAATATCGGCATAACAGCTAACGGTTTTAGCGGTATCTGCAACGCTTTCTCCCTTAGCAGCAGAGGAACTATTAGCCTCTGAAAAACCTAAAACATTACCTCCAAGCTCATACATTGCGGCTTCAAAACTAAGTCTTGTTCTGGTGGAAGGCTCAAAAAACAAGGTTGCAAGCTTTTTGCCTTCACACTTGTGGGCATATTTCTGAGGGTTTTCAATAATATCGCAAGCCACCGCCAAAAGTTCTTCTAATTCGGTTGTGGAAAGCTCTAAAATATCAATTAAACTTCTCATTTTCAGTTCTTTGCTCCGTTAATTTCTAAGTATTTTTTAATTCTGTCAACATTTTCCTTGTTTTCGGGATTTTCTTCGAGATATTCGATGATATCGTAAACATCAACAACAGAATAAACAGGGAACCCAAATTCCTCGCCAACCTCTGCCATTGCGCTTTTTTCTGTTTTGCCCTTTTCCTTGCGGTCTACCATAACGAATGTAGCAGCCACCTTTGTTCCCTTAAGACTGGAGAGAATTTCCATACTTTCTCTAATGGCTGTTCCTGCGGTGATAACATCTTCAACGATTACGATTTCTTCGTTCTCCTGAGGCTTATAACCTACAAAAACACCGCCTTCGCCATGGTCTTTTTCTTCCTTTCGGTTGAAGAAGAAAGGAACGTCGAGTCCATTTTTAGCTAAAGCTACTGCTACAGATACTGCAATCGGGATACCCTTGTATGCAGGTCCGTAAAGCACGGTCTTTTTATTACCAACCTTTTTAAAATAAGCCTTTGCATAAAATTCGCCGAGTTTGCAGATTTGCTCGCCTGTTTTGATGTCGCCTGCATTAATGAAATAAGGGATTTTTCTGCCTGATTTGGCGGTAAAATCACCAAATTTTAAAACGCCTGCGCTTTCTAAAAATTGAATAAATTCTCTTTTATAGCTTTCCATATTAATTCTCCTTTATAAAGCAGTTAAAATTATAACAACTATCAAAACAATGATAGAAACAGTACTTAATATTAACCCTGCGGTTTTCTTTTTGAGCTTGCAACCTTTACAATGTGAAACAATTCCAAAAATAAAAGATAAAACTCCAAAAATCATTATGTATACAGCCATTGCTATTATGGCGGCTTTGGGTATATCTGGTTCAGAAATAGTTGCAAGCATTGGGGGGAGTGAATATACACAAGAAATTATACCTAAAACCAAACTTGCTATAGCAAATCCTTTTCCTTTTTTCTTTAAAGGAAAACCGCAATGTGGACATGCTTTTGCATTGTCGGAAACTTCTTTAAGACATTCAGGACAATTGATTAAAGCCATTTAAATTCTCCTTTTAATTACGCATTACGAATTGCGCATTACGAATTGTTTACCCAATAAATTCAGCACAGCATCTTTCATAAGCTGCAACGGGGTCTGCGGCGGCAGTAATAGGTCTGCCAACAACAATATAGTCGCTGCCGATTTTTTTAGCTTCTGCAGGTGTCATAACGCGCTTTTGGTCACCAATATCACCATCTGCAAAGCGAACACCTGGGGTTACGGTTAAAAACTTTTCGCCACAGGTTTCATGAACCTTGCCTGCTTCTAAGGGTGAGCAAACCACACCATCAAGTCCTGCAACCATTGCATTGTGGGCATAATGCATTACAACCTTATCGATAGGCTCTTTAATGAGCAAATCGTTTTCCATTCTCTCCTGATCAGTAGAGGTTAGCTGAGTTACAGCTATAAGTAAAGGTCTTGTGCCGTCAGGACGGGTAAGTCCTTCTAAAGCGCCCTCCATCATAGAGATAGTGCCTGCGGCGTGAAGGTTTGTCATATCAACATCAAGGCGCGATAAAACCGCCATAGATTTTTTAACTGTATTCGGTATATCGTGAAGCTTTAAATCAAGGAAAATTTTGTGTCCCCTTGCCTTTAAATCCTTCACAATCTGAGGACCTTCTGCATAAAAAAGCTCCATACCTATTTTTACAAACGGCTTTTTACCTGTGAACTTATCGAGAAAGTTCAAGGTTTCCTCCTTACTTGCAAAATCGCAAGCAATAATGACGTCTTTACCCATTATGAGCGCCTCCTATAATATCTTTTAAATTATCTATTTTGTATTTTTCCATGACGCGAGGCAGGTCCTCAATTATGTTCTTGCAAGCAAAAGGTTCAACCAAGTTTGCTGCGCCAACCTGAACCGCGGTAGCGCCCGCAAGCATCATTTCAATTACATCTTCGGCAGTGCTTACACCGCCCATACCTATAAGCGGGATTTTAACCGCATCATAAACCTGATAAATCATCCTAAGAGCAACAGGCTTAATGGCGGGACCTGAAAACCCACCCATTTTATTAGCTAAAATCGGCTTTTTGGTTTTTAAATCTATTCGCATACCGAGTAATGTGTTTATAAGGCTTATACCGTCAGCGCCCGCCGACTCGCAAGCTTTTGCAATTTCGGTAATATCTGTAACATTAGGGGATAATTTTATAAAAACGGGTTTGTTTGTAACCTTTTTCACAGCTTTTGTTACAGCTTCTGCATTTTTTGCGCTTGTGCCAAAGGCAAGACCACCGCCGTGAACGTTGGGACAGGAAATATTAACCTCGAACCAACCGATTTGGTCCTCGTTATTAAGTTTTTCACAGGTATAGGCATAATCCTCAACCGCAAAACCACTCACATTTGCCATGACAGGTTTTGAAAATACCTTTTTAAGCTTAGGTAATTCTTCGGAAATAACTTTATCAACACCTGGGTTTTGAAGACCTACGGAATTTAGCATTCCGCTTGCAGTTTCTGCTATTCTTGGTGTGTCATTTCCAAATCGCGAATCCTTTGTAGTGCCCTTAAAAGAAAATGTACCCAACATATTAATGTCGTAAAGGTCGGCGAACTCATAACCAAAACCGAATGTACCGCTCGCAGGGATAATAGGGTTGGAAAGCTCTATTCCGCACAAATCTACCTTGGTGTTTACCATATTATTTCCTCCCTTTCAAGAACAGGGCCGTCCTTACAGATACGCTTGTTGCCGTACTTTGTTTTACAGCTACAACCCATACAAGCGCCAAATCCACAGCCCATTCTTTCCTCAAAGCTATACTGACCTGAGGTTTTAGCGGTATTTTCGATTGCTCTGAACATTGGTTCAGGTCCGCAGGTGTAGAAATAATCGTAATCTATATCCATAGCGTTTGTAACAAATCCCTTTATTCCGTAAGAACCGTCAACCGTTGTCACATAAACATCTGCACCTAAAGATTTAAACTCATCTTCATAAAAGATTTCTGATTTTGTGTTAAAGCCTAAAATTACCTTAACCTTTTTGCTGTTTTCAATTAAATCCTTGCAAAGCTTATAAAGCGGGGGGATACCTACGCCGCCGCCTATAAGCAGAGCGGTGTCGCCGCTTTTTGAAATATTGAATCCGTTACCAAGACCTACTAAAACATCAAGCGAGTCACCTTCAGCCATTTGGCTCATAATTTCAGTACCATCACCCACAACCTTGTAAATAAGAGTGATTTCGGTGTTACTGTAATCGCAAACCGAAATAGGACGGCGAAGATACAGTCCTTCAATTTTAATATTAACAAACTGTCCCGGTGTTGTGAGGGCCGAGGTGTCTCCCGAAATAATCATTTTAAAAATACCTGGCGCAATACAAGTATTTGATTTTATTTTGTAAATTCCTTGTGTCATTTTAACTCCTCATTACGCATCTATTGTTGAAATGGTAATTGTTGTCTCCTCTAAAACATCAAGTAAAACGCGAACAGTATCAAGAGCGGTGAAGATTGTAACGTTATTTTCTGTTGCAAGGCTTCTTATCTGATGGCCGTCGGTTAAAGGGCCTGAAGAATTGATATCTCTTGTATTAATAACATAAGCGATATGTCCCTGACGGATAGCGTTAGGTATTTCCTCGCTGTCTTCGCCTATCTTTTTAAGCACGTGTGTTCTGATGCCGTTTTGCTTTAAGAATTCGGCTGTACCTGCGGTAGCCTCAATATTAAAGCCTAAATTATAGAAACGCCTGATTAGAGGTAATGCTTCTTGCTTGTCACAGTCAGCAATAGTTGCAAGCACCGTGCCGTAATTCTGAAGCTTCATACCCGAAGCCTGCAGAGCCTTGTAAAGTGCGCGGTTAAGCTTATCGTCATAACCGATAGCTTCACCTGTAGACTTCATTTCGGGAGAGAGATATGCATCGAGGCCTCTTATCTTATTGAACGAGAATACAGGAACCTTTACATAGTGACGCTTTTTCTCTGTTGGATAAATGTCGAAAATGCCCTGTTCTTTGAGGGATTTACCCATTATAACCTCGGTTGCGATATCTGCGAGACTGTAGCCTGTTGCTTTTGAAAGGAAAGGCACAGTTCTCGAAGAACGCGGATTAACCTCGATGATAAATACGTTTTCATCCTTATCAACAATAAACTGAATATTGTAAAGACCGATAATGCCAATGCCAAGTCCCAATTTTTTAGCATACTGTAAAATGATGCCTTTGACCTTATCAGAGATACTGAATGTGGGATAAACGCTTATTGAGTCGCCTGAGTGGATACCTGTTCTTTCAACAAGTTCCATAATGCCCGGTACAAATACATCTCTGCCGTCGCAAATAGCATCGACCTCAACCTCTTTGCCCGAGATATATTTATCAACAAGAACAGGCTTGTCTTCATCAATTTCAACGGCTGTTTTAAGGTAGTGGCGCAGCTGTGCCTCATCGGCAACAATCTGCATAGCACGGCCACCCAAAACAAATGAAGGGCGCACAAGTACCGGATAACCTATTTCTGCTGCGGCAGAAACGCCTGCTTCAATATTTGTAACAGCTTTACCCTGAGGCTGCGGAATATTAAGAGATTTAAGAACCTTTTCAAAACTGTCGCGGTTTTCTGCGCGCTCAATAGCATCACAGTCAGTACCTATAATCTTAACACCGCGTTTCATAAGCGGCTCTGCAAGGTTAATAGCAGTCTGACCGCCTAAAGATGCAATAACACCCTCGGGTTTTTCAAAGTCAATAATGCTCATAACATCTTCGGGAGTGAGAGGTTCGAAATATAGCTTATCACTGCAGGTATAGTCAGTAGAAACGGTTTCGGGGTTGTTGTTTATAATGATTGCTTCATAACCTGAATTTTTAATAGTTGTAACGGCATGAACTGTTGAATAGTCAAACTCAACACCCTGACCAATACGGATAGGACCTGCACCTAAAACAATGATTTTCTTGCGGTCTGTTATAACAGACTGATTTTCTCCGCTGTATGAGGAGTAGAAGTAAGGTATATAAGCGTTTGTATGGCAGGTATCAACCATGCGGAAAGCAGGAGTCAGATTATTTTCTTTGCGGAAATTATAAACATCAAGCTCTTCGCATTCCCACATTCTTGCTACATATTTGTCTGAGAAGCCCATCTGCTTTGCGCTTCTTAAAATTTCTATGTTACGGGGATTTTCTTTAAGGTTCTTTTCCATATCGATAATACGCTTGATAGCTTCAAGGAAGAAAGCGGTGATTTTCGTGATATCGTGAATTTCTTCAACTGTAGCGCCGCGGTAGATAAGCTCGGCAATTGCAAAGAGGTTATCATCTCTGAATTCGCGGATATATTCGCGAAGCTCGTCATCGCTCATATTATCAAATTTGCTGTGGTAAAGGTGGTTGACACCGATTTCAAGAGAACGGGTGCCCTTGAGCAAACTCTCTTCTAAGGTAGAGCCGATACCCATAACCTCGCCCGTTGCTTTCATCTGTGTACCGAGAAGATTTGAGGCGGTAGTGAATTTATCAAACGGGAAACGCGGTAATTTTGTGATAATATAATCAAGCTTAGGCTCAAAAGCGGCAGTTGTGTTAGCAATAGTGATTTCTTCAAGTGACATACCAACAGCGATTTTTGCGGTAACGCGCGCAATTGGGTATCCGCTTGCTTTTGAAGCTAGTGCGGAAGAACGCGATACGCGAGGATTAACCTCAATAAGATAGTATTCGCTGGTTTCGGGGTTAAGCGCAAACTGAACGTTACAACCGCCCGAAATTTTAAGTGCTTTAATTAACTTGATGGCACTGTCATTAAGCATTTTTAAATCTTTATCGTTAAGCGTCATAATAGGAGCAACAACCAAAGAGTCACCTGTGTGAACGCCAACAGGGTCTATATTTTCCATGCCGCATATAGTTATTGCGTGGTCGTTAGAGTCGCGCATAACCTCAAATTCGATTTCTTTGTAGCCCTTAACACTCTTTTCAATAAGCACCTGATGAACAGGGGATAACTTAAATGCATTAAGACCAACCTCAATAAGCTCAGCCTCGTCATTAGCGAAGCCGCCGCCTGTACCACCTAAGGTAAATGCGGGACGAAGAACAACGGGATAACCGATTTTCTTAGCGGCTTCTTTTGCTTCCTCAATGCTGTAAGTGATTTCGGAGGGAATAGTAGGCTCGCCGACAGACTGGCAAAGTTCTTTGAAAAGCTCGCGGTCTTCGGCGCGTTCAATACTTTCCTTGCTTGTTCCTAAGAGTTCAACACCGCATTCCTTTAAAATACCCTTTTCCTCAAGCTGCATAGCAAGGTTAAGACCTGTCTGACCGCCGATACCGGGAACAATAGCATCGGGACGCTCATAACGGAGGATTTTTGCCATATATTCAAGGGTTAGAGGTTCCATATAAACCTTATCTGCAATGGTGGTATCAGTCATAATAGTAGCAGGGTTAGAGTTGCAAAGCACAACTTCGTATCCCTCTTCCTTAAGTGCTAAACAAGCTTGAGTGCCTGCATAATCAAACTCAGCTGCCTGACCGATAACAATAGGGCCTGAGCCTATAATCAAAATCTTCTTTAAATCTGTTCTCTTTGCCATTTTTTCTTCCTCCGTATATATTAAAATTTAGTGTATACTGTTTTATTGTTGCAAACTGTAAGCATACAAACGCCGAAAAGCTTTTGGTTCGCAAACGGTGTTGCTTTTCCCATTGATAAAAATTCCTCAGGATTTACGATATATTCTTTATTTAAATCGAATATACATATATCGTCGGTTTCAGGCAAACCGAAACGCCTTCTCGGATTAATGCTTAAAACCTCTATCAGTTTTTCGAGAGTTATAATTCCCGTTTTAACAAGGTGAGTGTAAACCACAGAAAAAGCAGTTTCTATTCCCACAACACCCATAAGGCTTTTTTCGAGGCCTTTGTTTTTCTCCTCTTCAGAGTGGGGGGCGTGGTCGGTTGCTATAATATCAATGGTACCGTCTTTAAGCCCTTCGATTAAAGCTTGCCTGTCCTCCTCGCTTCGAATAGGCGGATTCATTTTAAATCTGCCGTCTTCTTTTAAATCCATATCATTCATAACTAAATAATGGGGAGCGGTTTCACAGGTCACATCAATACCCTCTGCCTTGGCGCGCCTTATTAGTTCAACACTTTCTTTACATGAAATATGGCAGACGTGGTATTTACATCCGATTTCCTTTGCAAGCTTTAAATCTCGTTCAATGGGTTTCCATTCGCTTTCACTGCATATTCCCTTATGACCGTATAGCTTTGCATACTCTCCGTCGTGAATATAACCGCCCAAAAGCAAACTGTTGTCTTCACAGTGGGCAACGATTATTTTATTCAGCTTTTTTGCTTTTATCATAGCTTCGCGCATCATTTCTTCGTTTTGAACGCCTCTTCCGTCATCAGAGAAACCTGCACACATATCGGCAAGCGCATCGAAGTCACTCAAAGTCTCGCCTTTTTGACCTATTGTAATAGAGGCATAAGGGTGAACATTAATTACAGCATCGCGCTTTATAATATCCTTTTGAATTTTAAGGTTTTCTACACTGTCAGGAACAGGATTCAGGTTGGGCATTGAGAAAACTGCCGAATAACCGCCTCTTGCGCAGGCCTTTGTTCCGGTGCTTATTGTTTCTTTATATGAAAAACCCGGCTCCCTCAGATGAACATGAACATCACAAAAGGCCGGAAAAACAAAACAATTATTTAAATTAGAAATAATACCGCCTGACATTTCGGCAGAAGAAATAGCAATACTGTCGGTGCAGAAAGAATAATTGCCCAAATGAAAAGAACCGTCTTTATAATACTTGACCTTTTCGAGAGTGTATTGCATAATTTAACCGCCTTTCTATATCTAAAATATTTTATCATAATATATATATAAAGTCAAGGCAAAAGGGATGTAAAAAAATAATAAAAATATGTTGCAATTTGTAAAATAGTGTGCTATAATAACTGCGATTTATTTCTGATTGAGGTCGGCAGAAGAGTATTCAACTGTCGATGGACAGAACTTTGGAGAAGTCCGTTTAAAGCGGGTGCCGAAGGGGCAAGGCAAAAAGCTAATCTCTCAGGCAAAAGGACAAAGTGCAGGCAAATTTAATTTTGTAATTGTATCTTTTTTGTCCGAACCGTTTTTACGGCTCGGATATTTTTTTGCAATTAAATTTTTGAGGAGATGTTATTTATGTTAGACAAAATTGCAGAAATAAACGGCAGCATCAACGGCGTTGTGTGGGGTGTATGGGGGTTAGCTCTATTAATAGGCACAGGTATTATAACTACCATTTTCACCAAAGTTTTTCAGATTTCACATATTGGTCACTGGTGGAAAGAAACTATCGGCAGTCTTTTTAAAAAGGACGTTATTGCGCACAGCAAAGAAAAAGGCTCAATTTCGCCTTTCCAAGCGCTTTGTACAGCCCTTGCAGCTACTGTTGGTACAGGCAATATCGCAGGTGTTGCTGCTGCTATTTGTATAGGCGGCGCAGGTGCAGTTTTCTGGATGTGGGTTGCCGCTTTCTTCGGTATGATGACCAACTATTCAGAAAATGTATTGGGTATTTATTTCCGCCGTAAGAATGAGAAGGACGAATGGTCTGGCGGACCTATGTATTATCTTGCAGAAGGTCTAGGCGCTAAAAAAGGCTGTAAATACATAGGCAAAATTTTGGCTGTTCTTTTCTGTATTTTCGCAATGCTCGCGTCTTTCGGTATCGGCAGTATGGGACAGGTTAATAAAATCGTAGCAAACATTGCCACAGCGTTTGATGTTAAGGCATTATCTTCTATTGAGGTTATGGGCGGAGTTTCTCTTTATAATATCATTATCGGTGTAGTTATTATGGCGCTTACCGCTCTTATCACTTTAGGCGGTCTCAAAAGAATTGCTAATGTTGCAGAAAAAATAGTTCCTGTTATGGTTGTTCTTTTTGTGATAGGAAGTCTTGTTATTATCGGTATTAATTATAATGCAATAATTCCTGCGTTAAAGGCAATTTTTGTTAATGCCTTCAAGCCAGAGGCATTTGTAGGCGGTGGTATCGGCGGTGTAATTATTGCTATGACCAACGGCTTCAAGCGCGGTGTTTTCTCAAACGAAGCTGGCCTTGGTTCTTCGGTTATGGTACACTCAAACTCAAGTGTCAAAGAGCCTGTAAAACAGGGTATGTGGGGTATATTTGAGGTGTTTGCAGATACAATGGCAGTATGCACTATGACTGCTCTTGTTGTTCTCACATCAGGCGGTCTTACTACAGGAGTTTTCAATATCGAAACAGGTGAATTAGCAAAAGGTCTTACCGATGCCACACTCGTAGGCGGTGCGTTTAATGCAGTATTTTCTTGGGGCAATATCGGTCAGAAATTTATTGCTATTGCAATGTTCCTCTTTGCCTTCACAACTGTTCTCGGTTGGTCACACTATGGCTCAAAGGCTTGGGAATACCTTTTTGGCGCTAAAACAACATATATTTTCAGAATTATCCACGTTTGTACAATTATCTTCGGAGCAGTGCTTACATCTTCGCTCGCTTGGGATATTTCTGATACCTTTAACGGTCTTATGATGGTACCTAACCTTATAGGTGTGTTAGTTCTTGTGCCACTAGTAATTAAAATCACCAAGAGCTATATAAACCGTGTAATAAGGAAAAAGGACGAAAAGCCTGTCCTTTCTTATATGGACGAGGATTAATATTTAAGGGGGTGCTTTTTAGCACCTCTTTTTTGAAGGAATGATTATTTGAAATCTAAAGAATATATATTATTTGACCTTGACGGTACTTTAACAGATTCGAGCAGCGGAATAATTAATTCGGTGATTTATGCGCTTAAAAAAATGGGTTTAGAGGAAACTAACCTTTTAAAACTCAGGAAATTCATAGGCCCTCCTCTTATAGATTCTTTTATAAAATATTATGGCTTTTCTAAAGAAAAAGCGGTAACAGCGGTTAAATATTACCGCGAATATTACAGCGTAGAGGGAATTTTCGAAAACCGCCTTTATGATGGTATAAAAGAGCTTTTAGAAGAACTTTACAAAGAAAACAAGAAAATAATTCTTGCAACCTCTAAACCAGAGGTCTTTGCAAATGAGATTTTAAAGCATTTCGGTATAGACAAATATTTTTATTTTGTAGGCGGTGCCACAATGGATGAAAGCCGAACCGTAAAGGAAGATGTTTTAGAATATATTTTGAAAGAGTGCAATATAAATTCTCAAAGCGCTGTTATGATAGGCGACAGAAAATATGATATTGAGGGCGCCCACTGTTTTAATATTGATGCTATTGGTGTACTTTTCGGTTTTGGCACAGAAAAAGAGCTAAAAAACGCAGATGCAGATTATATTGTGAAAACAGTAAAAGATTTAAAAAAAATACTGCTCGTTTGAGCAGTATTTTTTTTATTGTTTTCGGCATACTAAATTTGGTGATTTTATGTCTGCACGAACTAAGGATTACAAAAACATAAAGCTTTCAGGCTTTCTTTCGGATGATATTGCGCTTTTTAAAGAAATCTTTAAAAAGGATGCAGTATTTAGGGTAAAGGATATAAAAGTAAGGTCAACAGAGAAATTTGATTGCGCGCTTATATATATGGACGGAATGGTAGATACTGCTCAGCTTAACGAGTCGGTGATACGTCCGTTACTTGTTAATACAGCGCCTAATATATGCAATTCAATTCACGAATATATAAGAACACAAGTACTTTTTGCACGCGATGTCAAAACAGTAGAAAACGTATCCTCAATGCTTTCGGGTATTCTTTACGGCGAGGCACTGCTGTTAATAGACAGAAGCCAAACAGCACTTTCGATTGACCTTAAGGGTTGGAAAACAAGGGGGATTTCCGAGCCTGATGACGAGCGGATTTTACAAGGTCCTCGCGAGGGCTTTGAGGAAGCGGCAATGTTTAACCTTGCAATGATAAGGAGAAAGCTTCAAACCCCCGACCTTTGTATAGAGATGCTGAAGGTTGGCAGAAGAACAGCAACGATGGTTTTTGTTTGTTATCTTGATTCGCTTGCCGATAATAGTATGGTTGGGCAAATAAAGAAAAAAATAGGTAAAATTGATATAGATGGTATTCTTGACTCCAATTATATTTCAGAGCTGATAAAAGAAAAAAAATATTCGCTTTTTAAAACGGTCGGGACTACCGAGCGCCCAGATGTTGTAGCATCAAAACTGCTTGAGGGTAAAATTGCAATCGTGGTTGACGGCACGCCGATGGTGCTGACACTTCCATTTTTATTTTCAGAAAATTTTCAGTCCGATGAGGATTATTATATAAATTTCTGGGTGAGCAGTGTGGGCAGATTGCTGAGGTATTTCTGCTTTTTTCTCTCTATAAGTATTCCCGCGATTTTTATTGCACTTTCCACTTTTCACGGCGAACTGTTACCCACAACACTTGCTATTTCGGTTGAAAAGCTGAGGGCAGGTGTGCCTTTTTCACCCTTTACCGAGTGTATAATAATGCTTTTTGTTTTCGAAATTTTAAGAGAAACAGGTATCAGAATGCCTCAAAGCCTCGGTCATGCATTGAGTATTGTTGGCGGATTAGTGGTAGGTCAGGCGGCGGTGGATGCCAGAATAATCAGCACACCGATGCTTATAGTAATAGCCCTTAGCGCTATTTCGGGACTAATGATTCCCCGTCTTAAAGGCGCAGTATTTTATTTAAGGCTTTTATTTATTATTGTTTCAGGTCTTTTTGGTTTTTACGGTCTGTCTTTAGCGCTTGCTGTAACTGTGATGCATATAATTTCACTTAAATCCTTTGGTGTGGATTATACTGTTTCGCTAAAACGTGCAGACAGCCAAAGCTTAAAGGACACCGTTTTCCGCGCACCATGGTTTAATATGATAAAAAGACCTGATTTTAATGAAAAAACAGTAAGACAAAAAAGAGGAAACTTATGAAAAGATTAATTTCAATATCATTTTGTCTATGTCTTCTTTGCGGTTGCAGTAATGTAAGGCGCATAGTTTCCCAAAACGGAAGATATTTAGTTTCAGCTATGGGTGTGGATAAATCGGAAAGCGGCGTTTTAGTATCCTTAGAGGCGATTGTTGTAAATTCACAGGACAGTGAGCAAGATATAAAGCCTCAGGTTTTTGAAGGGCAAGGAAAAAATGTTGAAACTGCATTTAAACAGGCTTCCCTTAAAACTGCAAAGCCGTTTGATTTAAGCCATTGTGCAATAATAGTTTTAGGTCAAGGACTTGACACCAAAAACAAAGAGGAAATTTATGATTTTTGCTTTAATGATCGGGAGATTACGGTATCTGTAGGCTTTATTTCAACCGAGAGTGCGAATAAACTTTTAAACCAAAAGCCTGTTTCTGATATCGCGGTTGGCTATGAAATTGCAACAATGCTTGAAACACAGTATAGTGAAAACAAAATTTCCTTTAAAAACCGCTTTTTCGAAATAGGAAACTCGGCATTAAAGGGAGAAGAGCAAAAAACATTACCCTTTTTTGTGGTTTCAGATAAGCAATACTTTTTACAGTAGGTGAAAAACATTAAAAACAACAGTTTTTTTATTCATAAAACAGCTATAAGCGCTATGTTTGTTTTAGGACAGCTTATTATAATAATGCCTCGTAATAATGATCAATATTTCATTTTTGGTTTTAGTATTGCTACAGTTTTGGGTATAGCTTTTTGTCTTTTAAGCAATCTAATAGCGAAAAACTGCCTGTCGGCAAAAAAGAATGTTTTTTCTTTTTTGTTTTTTGGTGCGGTGGCGGTATTCTCAGTCTTCACCGCGGCAGAGGTTTTTAAAACCTATTGTCGTTTTGCAAGTAATATTTTACTGCCTAACAGCAGCATCTCGGTGTTTATTTTATTTGGATTGGTATGTCTTTATTTTGCATTGAAAAAACAACAAAGTGTGTTAAAATTTGGTTTATTGAGTCTTGTTTTTTGTGCGTCGGCAATTATTTTATTTACACTGCTTTTGTCACCTGAGTTTCATTTAAAAAACATAGAAATGCCAACCGATTTTAAGGTAACAGAGCTGTTTTATTCGGCAAGTGAATATTTCTTAGATTTTTCACTGCCTTTAATAATGCTGGGTGTTTATTTTGCGTTTGAAGGAAAAAGGAATAAATGCGCAATAACCTTAGGAGCTACAATAGGCGCAATATTACTTGGCGCTATTATTTTAAGCTCGGTCTTACTTTTTGGAAGCACCTTTGCGGCGGAACTTCCTTTTCCGTATTTAGATGCGGTGTCTTGTGTTGCAATAGGCAGACTTTTTAGCCGAATGGATTTATTTTTATATACAGTTTGTATGCTCACAAGTCTTGTAAAGATTATTGTTTTAATTTTTTGTGCTACATTTTGCATTAAAACTATGGCAAAAGCTGATAAAATTTAAAGTTGCCACTTGAAATACTCTGAAATTATGTTAAAATTAGAGTATAAAGTTTTAAAGGGAGTAGTTTTAATGAAAAAGGAAGTTTTGGTTGAAATTTCTGCACGTCACGTGCATGTATCACAACAGGCTTTAGAAGCGCTTTTCGGCAAAGGCTATGAATTAACTAATAAAAAGGACCTTTCACAGCCCGGTCAGTTCGCTTGCGAAGAAAAGGTAACTATCGTTGGAACAAAGGGTTCACTTAAGGCATCAATCTTAGGTCCTGTTCGTCCTGACACTCAGGTTGAATTATCTCTTACAGATGCCCGCTCAATCGGTGTTACAGCACCTATCAGAGAATCGGGTGATATAAAGGGAACAGGCGCTTGCAAACTTATAGGACCTGCAGGTGAAATTGAAATTACAGAGGGTGTAATTGCTGCAAAGCGTCATATTCATATGACTTGTGCAGATGGTGAGAAATATGGAATTTCTGATAAGCAGATTGTATCTGTTAAAATTCCTACGGAGGACAGAGCGCTTATCTTTGCTGATGTTGTAGCACGTGTAAGCGATAGCTATGCTCTTGCTATGCATATTGATACTGATGAGGCTAACGCTGCTGCAGTAAAGGGCAGTTGTATCGGTGAAATTCTTGACTAAGCCGACAGGGATTTATTTACATATTCCGTTTTGCGAAAAAAAGTGCAATTACTGTGATTTTTATTCCTCGTTTGTAACAGAGGAATTGCTTGACAAATATACAGTTGCGCTTATAAGAGAAATTAAACAATGGGGCGGCAAAATTAACCGCCCCATTGATACTATTTATTTTGGCGGCGGAACACCGTCGCTCTTATCGCATCGCTTGCAGGATATTTTAAATGAAATAAGAACTTCTTTCACCGTTTTAAAGAATGCCGAAATCACACTTGAAATTAATCCAAATGGCAATACAGAACAACTTTTGGAATATGCGAAAAAGTCGGGGGTTAACCGTTTGTCTATTGGCGCGCAAAGCGGAATTAACAGGGAGCTTGAACTTTTGGGTAGAATACATACAGCAGAAGATACTATAAAAACAGTAGAATCAGCTAAAAAGTTTGGTTTTTCAAATATTTCGCTTGATATAATGTTGGGACTGCCCTATTCAAGCATAAAAACTCTCGGCACAAGCCTTGATTTTATAACCGGTTTAAATCCACAGCATATTTCGGCTTATATTTTAAAAATTGAGCAGAATACTGCTTTTTATAAAAGAACGGACAGTCTTAATATCCCTGATGATGACAGTGTTGCAGAGCAGTATTTATATATGTGTGATTATCTCGAAAAGAAAGGCTACAGTCATTATGAAATCTCTAATTTCTGTCTTGGTGAAAATAAAAGCCGTCATAATTTAAAATATTGGCGGGGTGTGGATTATTTAGGAATAGGTCCGTCGGCACATTCTGCATTAGACGGCAAAAGATTTTATTATGCAAGAGATTTAAAGGGTTTTATAGCGGGCAATATGCCTGTTTCTGACGGAGAAAGCGGCTCGGCAGAGGAATATGTTATGCTAAATCTTCGTCTTGATAGCGGAATTAATTTAACCGAGCTTGAAAACCGTTTTAATATAAGTTTAACACCTGAATTTTTTGATAGATGCAAAGCTTTTGAGAAGGCAGAACTTCTTAAAACCGATGATAAAAAAATAGCCCTTACCAACAAGGGAATGCTGTTATCAAACAGTATTATTACAGAGCTTTTGGAGTGTATTGTATGAAGACCTTAAAAATTCACCTTATTCGACACGGTATTACCGATGCTAATATTTTAGGTCAGTATATCGGTTGCAAGACCGATTTACCCCTATCGCCTGAGGGACTAAACGAGCTGAGACTTTTAAAAGAAAATATAGAATACCCCGAAATCGAGAGGCTTTATTCAAGCCCGATGCTTCGTTGCCGTCAGACAGGGGCGGTGCTTTTCCCTGATAAAGAAATTATAAGCGTTGAAAATTTAAAGGAATACGATTTCGGTGATTTTGAGGGTAAAACCGCCGCTCAGCTTGAAAGTAACCCTGAATTTTTAGCTTGGACACAGGGTAAAATATCTGCGCCAAATGGTGAAACAAACGCTGAGTTTATTAAAAGACTCTGTATCGGTCTTAATCAGGTGGTACTCGATATGCTAGAAAAGGGCGTAGGAAATGCAGGTATTATAATGCACGGCGGCGCGATTATGATGCTTCTCGGTGCTACCGCAGTGCCTCGTCATAAACCTGTTGAATGGACTGCCGATTCGGGCAGAGGCTATTCACTGCTTATAACTCCTTCGCTTTATCATAAGAGCGGAATTGTTGAGGTAACACACATAATATAATGCAAAATGTAAAATTATACCCCGTAAGGATAAATCCTTACGGGGTTGTTTTTAATCCTTAATAAATTCCATAACATCTTCTGTTCTGCAGTCTAATTAGGTTTCTATAGTATCATTTGTTTTGAGTCTTCTAATTGTTTTACTGTCTATTCCGCATTTTTTACGTAAAGTATATGTCGAAAATCCTTTGCTATTCATTGTTTCTCAAATCTTATTAAAAACTATCATATTTTCAATATTTCCTCATAGGAAGTGTTGAATATTTTCTTAAATAAAATAATTTCATCGGGATATATATGCCGTTGCCCAACCTCAATTTTTGCAATAGCACTTCTTGTTATGTCGCAACCCTCTAACTGCAGCTTTGCAGATAACATTTCTTGTGTTAGATTTGATTTTAATCTAAGTTGCCTTATGTTCTCGCCAATTCGCTTTTCTATTGCAAAATTCATTGTCACACCACCGTTGCACTTATTAAGGAACAAAGTTGTTTGACAATATTATAAGAGTATGTTATTATTTTTATGCACTTATATAAGTGCAATACTAAAATTAAGGTGATTTTATGGTGGCGACTTTCTTTGGACATCGTGATGTAACAGAAGAAATTGAGCCGATATTATATTCTGTAATATCAGATTTAATTAAAAATCAAAAAGCAGATAAATTTTACGTTGGTAATCACGGTGCGTTTGATTATACGGTGATAAAAGTATTAAAAAACCTAAGTGAGATTTATCCAAATATAAGCTGTTCTGTTGTATTAGCCTATTTTCCAACAACAAATAATGGAATAGATTACTGGCAAACTATTTTTCCCGATGGACTTGAAGATGTACCGCCTAAGTTTGCGATTAGTAAGCGTAATAGCTGGATGATAGAAAAATCAGATATCGTTGTGACCTATGTTACACGTGGTTTTGGTGGTGCGGCGCAATTCAAAGAATTAGCAGAAAAAAAGGAAAAACGAATTATAAATCTAACCGATTACATAAATACCCCGTAAGGATAAATCCTTACGGGGTTGTTTTTAAATATCTAAAGCGCAGATATCTTCATAGGTTTCGCGTTTAACCGCAACATAATCCTTACCGTCCTTCAGCATAATAACAGGTGGGCGGGGCACGCGGTTATAATTAGATGCCATTGAATAGTTGTAAGCACCTGTTGTGAGCACTGCCAAAATTTCGTTTCTTTGAGGCTTTGGTATTTTAACGTCCTCTTGAATAAGGTCGCCCGATTCACAGCATCTGCCGGCAACTGTGGCTATAAAGTCTTTTTCATCATTAGCGCGGGAGGCTAAAAGCACAGTGTATTCCGATTCATACAGCGTATAACGTGGATTATCGGTCATACCTCCGTCAATCGAAACGTAATTCTTGTAGCCCTCAATTTCCTTTACACTGCCGACTGAATAAAGCGTCATACCGGCATCAGCCACAAGGCTTCTGCCAGGCTCTAAATGAATAACGGGGCATTTGATACCGTTTTTATCGCAAAGACTGTTTAAAGCGTCAGCTACCTCGCGAATTTTATCATCATAGTTAATAACAGGATCAGTTTCAACATATCTTACGCCGAAGCCGCCCCCGAGGTTTAGCATTTCTGGATAGTAGTCCAAACTGGTATTAATATCTTTTATAAATTCGACCATAATTTCACAGGCAGTAATAAAAGGCGAGCTTTCAAAGATTTGTGAGCCTATATGGCAGTGAAAGCCGATGAGCTCAAGATTTTTACAGTCTAAAAGTTTTTTTACGGCTTTTTTTGCCTGACCTGTTTCGATAGCTATACCGAATTTTGACTCAACAGAGCCTGTGGAGATTTTTTTATGCGTGTGAGGGTCTATACCGGGGGAAACACGTAGTAAAACCTTTTGTATCTTACCCTTTTGCTCTGCAATTTCATTTATAGCGTCAATTTCTTGTTCGTTGTCGATTACAAAATAACCAACACCGCAGTCTATAGCAAAATTAATATCACTGTCGGTTTTATTGTTTCCGTGAAAGAATACGCGCTCCATAGGGAATTTCGCTTCGCTGGCTGTATAAATTTCTCCGCCCGATACAACATCGATATCAATACCTTCTTCGGCCATTATTCTGTAAAGCTGTTTTAAAGAACACGCCTTGCTTGCAAATTCAGGAACAGAGCCTTTTGGAAAATACTTTTCCATAGCGGTTTTATATGTGCGGATATGTTCGCGGATTTTGTTTTCGTCCATCAAATAAAGCGGTGTGCCGTATTTTTTTGCCAAGTCAACCGTATCGAAACCTGCAAAGGTAAGGTGACCTTTTTGGTTTATTGAAATATTATTGCAAATCATTAAATATTAATACCTGCTTTCACCATTTCTGCAAATAAAATTTCTTTATGCGCAGTTTCCATCGGGGTAAGCGGAAGTCTTAAATAATCTTCGCAAAAGCCCATTTTTGCCATAGCCGCTTTAACGGGAATAGGATTAACCTCACTGAAAAGAGCGTTTATAAGAGGCAGATATTTTAACTGCATCTCACAGGCGCCTTTAACATCTCCGTTTGCAAATTTTTTGCACATAAGAGAAGCTTCCTTAGGCAAAACATTAGAAAGAACAGAAATACAGCCCTTTCCTCCGAGTGACATAATGGGAACTACTTGGTCGTCGTTACCCGAATAAATATTAATTTCATCACCGCAAAGGGCTGCCATTTCAGCAATTTTTGAAATATTGCCGCAAGCTGCCTTAATAGCATTGATGTTTGGATGCTTAGCAAGCTCGGCTACGGTCTTGGGTTCAAGGCTAACACCTGTTCTTGACGGAACATCATATAGTATTACAGGTGCAGTTGCAACATTGGCAATCTGAGTGAATAGCTTAATAAGACCATTTTGAGTAGCTTTATTATAATAAGGTGTTACAACTAAAACGGCATCAACACCAACCTCGCAAGCATACTGTGTAAGTTCAAGCGCGTAAGCGGTATCGTTGGAGCCTGTACCTGCAATTACGGGTACGCGCTTATTTGTTCTTTCAACAGCAAACTTTATAGCCGCTTTATGCTCGGAATCGGTAAGGGTAGAGCCTTCGCCTGTTGTTCCGCAAACTACAAGACCGTCAATTCCTTCATCAATCTGCCAATCAATAAGCTTGCCGAAAGCTTCGTAATCTATACCGCTTTCAGTTATAGGTGTAATAAGTGCTGTTGCCATTCCTTCAAAAATAGGTTTTTTCATTAGTCCTCATCCTTTTCTACAATAAAAAATAGCCGATTGCTCGGCTATCAAAAATCAGAAATGCGCATATATACAATATATGTATAGCTTCCGTTTTCGATAGCACTCCGCAAATGCGACAGTAAAGCGGATATTATTCCGAATTACCAAGTCGGATATCTGCCGATATCCGCTTTCGGCGACCGTTCCTTTCGCCTTTGGTATCTTTCTGCCGAAATTAGCATCCAAAAGCTACTATTAACCAATCGCGCCTCTATCTAACCGATAATATAGCACTAATCTTGTGCTTTGTCAAGTATTAATCTAAAACAACAAATGGTAAATCCTCTGTGGGAGAGTTGCTTTCGGCGAAAAAGTATGCATCAAGAATATCACGCACAACAGTACCTGCCGAATAACCTGAGTTACCGTGCTCTAAAACGACCGAAATTGCAATTTCGGGATTATCAAAGGGTGCAAATGCCACAAAAATGCTGTGGTCAACTTTATTTACTACCTGTGATGTACCTGTTTTACCGCCGACCTTGATCTGATAATCGCCAAGAGCGGCACGTCCCGTACCGTCCTCAGTAACCGAAAGCATGCCCTGTTTCACAGCATTAAGATTTTGCTCTTTCATTTCGAGCGTATTTAAAACTTCAGGCGCAAATTTTTTGTAGGTGTCTGACATATCGTAGGAAACCACACTGTTAATAAGGCTTGCTTTATAATGTGTGCCGCCGTTTGCAAGAGTTGCGGTGTAGTTTGCAAGCTGTAAGGGTGTAAAGGCGTTCATTTGACCAATAGAGATCTGCAAAGTATCGCCGCCGACACCGTCTGTCTTAGGCTCTAAAATAATACCCTTTGCATCGTCAACTTCAACACCTGTTTTAACACCGAGTCCTACTTGCTTAAAATAGCTTGTAAGTGTTGTGGCGCCGACACGTCTACCCAGTTCAAAGAAGAAATAGTTACAGCTCTTTGAAAGCGCAGAGGTAAGATTCATAGTTTTATGATAATGCATACAGCTTGGCTGATAATCACTAAACAGTTTATATTTCTGAGCGCAGAAAATAGTTTCACCTATATTGTAATGATTGTTTTCAAGTGCCGCAATAGCAACGATAGGCTTTATTGTAGAGCCTATTGGATAAACACCCTGAAAAGCTCGGTTTGTGAGCGGTTTTGCGGGGTTATTTTTAAGGCTTTCATACTCTTTATTCATTGTTGCAGAGTCATAGGTCGGATAATTTGCGGCGCAAAGCACCTTGCCTGAGTCGATATCAATTGCAACCGCAGTGCCTGCAGTAACACTGCCTCCTTGACTTTGAAGACCTGTTACTGTGCGTTTAAGTGAGTCCTGAGCCTTTCTTTGCATAACCTTATCAAGCGTCAGCATTATAGTTTTGCCTGCAATAGGCTCTTTTGTTACCTCTTTTGAGATAATATTTCCCTTTGTGTCAAGTCGGTAGGTAATTTCACCGTCAATACCTCTTAAATATTCCTCGCCCCATGCTTCAATACCGCTTTTTCCTACCTTATCATTATATGAATATCCTTTTGCCTTATATTCCTCCCAGTCTTCCTTGAAAATAGGACCTACTGAGCCTATAAGGTTTACGGCGAGTGAGGTATCTGTATATTCTCTGAAAGGAACAACATCAACCGTAACACCGTCAAGCAAGAAAGAGGATTCCGAAATTTTACGCATAAGCTCGGTTGAGATGTCTTCTGCAAATGTAAATGGATAGGAAACCGAAAAATCTGAGGCGGTCATGCTGTATCTGACACCCATAATCTTTCTTTGGTCCGCTTTGCTGTATTTTTCAAGCTTATAGCGGCTAACCATTTCTTTAAAGCAGTTTTCTGCCGTTGCAAAGGAAGCAAGTTCCAAGGTTTTTATAAGCTTTTCAGTATCACCGTCTTCTATAAAACCGTAAGGCTCTGTGGGTGACATAGGCAATTCATCTATCCAAGCAGCGTTATGCTCTGCAAGTAAATTAACAAGGCAAAGGATTACATCGTTAAGGTTATCCTTAACGTATGCTTTGTTGAAGACTACATTATAACCGTCGCGGTTAATAGCAATCTGTCTGCCAAAGCAGTCAAGAATTTCGCCGCGCGGCGCTTTTAAAACGGCGGTCAGCACAGATGCCGCGCCATCGTTTTTATCTGTATATTTATCTGCATTTTTAATTTGAAGACTGTAAACCCTCAGGCTATAGAAAAATATAGCTAAAATGAGGATAACTGACAAAACCGTAAGCTCAGTCTGGCTTTTTTTCTTGAAAGGCAAAACCTTTTCCTCCGAAATTATATAAGTTTTTGAAAGAATTTAAAAAGATAATAAAAGGGCAAAATAAACACTGCGGTATAAACAGCAGAGGGTAAACCGAAGTTTATAAGGTAGGTTAGGCTCTCTTTCAAAGAACAGCCTATAATATAGAAAATCGCCCAATATAAAACAAAGTAAGTAACTGACGCCAAAAGCGAAATAACAAGTGAGGCTTTTAAATTTTTATTGAAAATGTTGTTTGCAATAAGGCAGACAAAAAGAGATATAAGCATAAGTGCCACCGAATTAAAGCAATAAGTACCGCCTGAGGTGCTGTCAAGAAAAACACCTACCGCAAGTCCTGTAACTGCGCTTCTTGTAGGAGAAACAAACAGCGCGTAAGCGGTAAGTAAAGATAAAACAGTAAAGGGAGTAGCATTTTTAATGCTCAAATCTATTGTTCCTATACAGAAAAAAAGGCATACAAACACGAAAAGTATAGCTGTTAACACCTTTGTTGCGGTGATTGAATTGAATTTAATCATTCTGCGCACCCTCGGCATTGAGACCGCCTTTGCCCTCAAAATCTGTTATAACCATAACCTCGCGGATATTTGCTATATCCGCAAAAGGTTCAACCTCGGCATAAATTGAGGTGTTATAAGTATCACTGCCCACGGCTTTAATTTCGCCCACAAGAAGACCCGCGGGGAAAATGCCCTCGCCTGAGGTTACGACATAGTCACCTATTGCTATATTGCAAGAACGAGATAGGTTAAAAAACTTTGTGCGCATAGAATTTGCCAGTTCTATAGTGCCCGAAACAATACCTGAATCGTTAGTTCGGTTACCGAGTGCGCCGAGCGTAATGTCAGGACTTAAAACAGTAGCAACCTTAGAGGTGGTAAGACCAACCTCGCTTATGTAGCCCACAAGTCCTGCATCGGTAATAACAGGGTCGTTTGTAGAAACACCGTCGAACGAGCCCTTATTTATTGTAAAACTTTTATATGGGTCGAGCTTGTCCCTGGCAATTCTGTATGCAGGCGTAAACTTGAAATCGGGATTATTTTCCTTGATTTCAAGATATTTTTTATAAAATTCGTTTTCTTTTGTGATTTGCTCGTAGTCAGCCACCTGTTGTCTTAATTGGTTAAGTTTTGCCTGTAGCTCGGTATTTTCAAGCTGTGCCTTACTGCCGTCCTTATAAACAGAAACAAAATCTGAAACAGAATTTGAAAGGTGGGTAAATGCCGCCTTAAATGGCGCGGTAATAGTGCCTGCAATATCAGACTGCGGCGAAATTCGGCTTCCTAAAAGCATACTTAATACCGCAACCGCAATTATAGACAGTGTTACCGCAACGATTATTTTAAACTGTTTTGATGAGAAGAAAAAACGCATTTTAATTTCACCCTATCTGAAACGTTTACCTCTGCGGAAAACGTAATTATCAAAGCCACTGTTTGCTTCAAGGCGTTTAGCAGTACCCAAAACAACACAGTCAAGCGGATTTGCGGCAATAGTTACAGGCATACCTGTTTCTTCTGCAATGAGCTCTGCCAAACCGCGAAGCAAAGCACCGCCGCCTGTAAGGGTAATTCCCCTGTCCATAATATCGGCAGAAAGCTCAGGCGGAGTTTTTTCAAGTGTTAAACGAATAGTGTCAATTATCTGAGAAATAGGGTCTGCCATGGCAGAACGCACCTCTTCAGAGGTGATTATTACATTCTTGGGAAGGCCGTCAACCTGATTTCGTCCCTTAACTTCAACACTTGTTTCGTTTTCATAAGGCTTCGCTGAGCCGATTTCAATTTTAATTTGTTCGGCAGTACGCTCGCCTATGAGTAGGTTGTGCTTACGCCTTATATAGTTGATAATGGATTCGTCAAGGTCGTCGCCCGCAATTCTAATTGACTGTGCGGTCACAATATCGCCAAGAGATATAACTGCAACCTCACTTGTACCGCCGCCGATATCTACTACCATATTGCCTGCTGCATCCCACACAGGAAGACCTGCACCAACAGCCGCAGCCATAGGCTCTTCAACCAAATCCACATCGGATGCACCTGCTTGCTTTGCGGCATCATAAACCGCGCGGCTTTCAACCTCGGTCACACCTGCAGGAATACATATAACCATTCTCACGCGTGAGAAAAGAGAGCCTTTAAGCGCTTCTCTTATGAATCTTTTAAGCATTGCTGCTGTAACATCAAAGTCGGCAATAACGCCATCCTTTAAAGGTCTTACAGCTACAATAGAGCCTGGTGTTCTGCCTATCATCTCTTTAGCTTCAGTACCAACAGCGCGAACAGCATCATTTCTTATGTCATAAGCTACAACAGAAGGCTCACGCATTATAATTCCTTTACCTTTAAGGCAAACCAAGGTGTTAGCAGTGCCAAGGTCAACCCCTATATCTCTTGTAAACATAAACTATCTCCGTTCCTTAATGTGATTAGTCAAAACTTATTATTTGCGGTACAACAAAATTTATCGCATTGTGTATATTGGAAATTTCAAAATTTTCTTTTCCTTCTGCATATTCGCCGTCGAGAGTCCAAGAAAGTCCGCCGGGCGCTTCAACATAAAGCTTTTTTGTGTGGAAAAATTCTATACCTTCGCGGTTAAGCTCTTTTTTGAGAATACCGTCAATAAGAGGCTGTAATTTTAATATGTTATCGGGGTTTTTAATAAGTAAAACCTCAAAAAGTCCGTCGTTAAGCTTTACTACCGATTGGTCAAACTTAACTATTCCGCCAACCGACATTGAATTTGAAATAGCACCGAACAAAAAGTCGCCCTCTACCTCGCGGTCATCGGAAACAAATTTCATTCTTATAGGTTTTATCGAGCCGATACTGCGAACACCCTCAAAGAAGTATGCCGCCTGACCTAAAACATTTTTGATTTCCTGTGGCGCTGAATATGAAGCTGAGGTGAATGCGCCAAAGGAAGCGGTGTAAGAAAAGTATTTATCATCAAATTTTCCGATATCAAGGGGTATAATGTTTCCGTTTGCAATATCTTTTGCGGCAGCGGCAATATTTTTAGAAATACCGAGCCCTTGTGACCATTCATTTAAAGTGCCTGACGGTATATATCCAAGCGGACAGCAAACTTTTGAGCACATTAGGCCTGTAATAACCTCGTTTAAGGTGCCGTCACCTCCGCAAACAACAATCAAATCATAATCGCCGTTTGAAATAGATTTAACTTTAAGCGTAGCGTCACCGCGCGCCTTTGTGGGATAAACCGTAACGCTGTAATCTGCGTTCGAGAGTATCTCCACAACCTTTAAAAGTTGTGCCCGCATTTTGCCTGTGCCGGAATGTGGATTCACAATTAAAAGAAGCTTTTTAATCATAATACTTTTCCTTTCGGATTTATCTGTAGTCTATAGGTAAAGTAGCAGTGGCGTTAAGGTCCTGACCTGCCGTGTTACCGTTTTCTAATTCAAAAATCGCTTGAGCGCCTACCATTGCGGCATTATCTCCGCAAAGAGAAAGAGGCGGATAATAAAGTTTAAAGCCTCTTTTTTCACATTCCTTAGTCATTCTGGATCTAAGCTCGCTGTTTGCCGAAACACCGCCCGCTACTGTAATCTTAGTATATCCAAGCTTTTCTGCCGCTTTCAAGGTATTGTTGATAAGCATATCGCAAACACGTTCTCTCACAGTTGCGGCAAGCACAGGAATATCAATTTTCTCGTTTTTTTGATTTGCATTATGAATGGTGTTTATAACAGCGGTTTTAAGTCCTGAAAAACTGAAGTTATACTCGCCATTTGATTTAGGGTAGGGCAAGGGATATTTATTAAAGTCTGATTTGGTGGCGATTTTATCAAGAGTTACACCGCCGGGATAAGAAAGTCCCATGCAACGTGCGGTTTTATCAAGGCATTCGCCTGCGGCGTCATCCTGAGTGCCGCCTAAGATTTTAAAGGTTGTATAATCTGTAACCTCTGCAATAACGGTGTTTCCGCCCGAAACTAAAAGACATAAAAAGGGCGGCTTTAAATCTTTGTGAGCAATATAGTTTGCCGCAATATGACTTCGCAAATGATGAACGGGGATAAGCGGAACGCCTAAAGAAAGAGCAAGCCCTTTTGCAAAGTTAACACCCACAAGCAAAGCACCGATAAGACCAGGCGCAAAGGTGACTGCTATTGCATCAATTTCTTTATAGGTAATACCTGCAGTTGCCAAAGCTTCATCGCAAACGGCAGATATGGCCTCGGTATGACGGCGTGAAGCGATCTCAGGAACAACGCCGCCGTAAATCTTATGCTCTGCAATCTGTGTTGCAATTATGTTTGAAAGCACCTCTCTGCCCTCAACAACTGCAGCTGAGGTTTCGTCACAAGAGGATTCTATTGCTAAAATTTTCATATTTCCTCGAACCTTTTTGTCATAATAAGTGCATCTTCTTTTGGATTTGTGTAAAAGTTTTTACGCAAACCCTCTTTTTTAAATCCAAGCTTTTCATAAAGCGAAATAGCGGTTTGGTTAGATTGTCTTACTTCAAGGGAAACAAAGCTTAGTGCTAAATCACGCGCAAGTGAAAAAATGCGGTTTAAAAGCGCCGTTCCTACACCTTTGTTTCGGTATTCAGGTAAAACTGCAATATTGGTGATATATCCCTCGTCTAAAATACAGCTGATACCGATATAGCCTATCACCTTTTTGTCTTTTACCGCCACAAAGAATTTGGTACCGTTTTTAAAGGCATCTAAAATAGCCTCCGAACTCCAAGGTGTAGAAAAGCATATTTTTTCAAGCTCCGATATGGGTTTTATATGCTCGCGCTCTACGGATATAACATACATTTCACTGAAAAAACCATCATTATTAAGTTTATCAATGGCATTTGTTATATAATCTCTGCATTTTTTATAAATTTCTAAATCTTGTGAAAAGGGGTCGGGAATACCATCGCCTAAAACAGTAACTTTTTTACCGTCAGCATAAAGGGTTAAGAGTGTTTTGTGAGACTCGCTCATACAGATGATTTTATCTGCCCAAGCGGTGTCGCTAAGCTCTAGTTGTGTTGATATATGGTCGGAAATATC
>JAZNJT010000011.1:0-21599 GCA_045578145.1 Acutalibacteraceae bacterium | reverse complement strand
TTAGAAAGTGATGAAAGCGGAGCAAAATTAGAAAGCATTGTAAGTAATGATATTGATATTTTGTTTTTAACCCCGTCTTCGTTATCTAAAATCAGCGTAACAGCTTTAAGCCGCCGCAGAAATGAATATGAAAAATGGGCGACGGAGTTAGAAAATAGATTAATTATAGAAGATGACTATAACGGTGAACTAAGGTTTTTTGCGCGAACTGTTCCTGCGTTTCAGGGGAAACTACCTAATAAAACGGTTTATATTGGCAGCTTTTCAAAACTTTTACTGCCAAGTGTACGTTTGGCTTATATGGTTATACCAAATTTGCTGACAGAAAAATTTAAGAAAAAGTTAGAATATATTAATCAGACCTGCGGTAAAATTGAACAGTTAGCATTAGCGCAGTATATAACAAGCGGAAATCTTGAAAAGCATTTAAGAAAGCTAAGACGTTTATATTATGAAAAGAGTCAGTTGTTTTTGAAAGAGATAAAACAGAATTTCCCCGAAAATGATATAAAACTTTTTGAAACCTCCCTTAGTTGTGTTTTGTCTACGGGACTTAAAGTATCAAGTGAAAGCATTTGTGAATATCTAAAAAATAAAGGAATTTTAGTTTTACCCTCTTTAAATCACGGAGCTATTAAATTATCTTTTTCGGGTATAAAAGCTGAGGAAATCTGCACAGCAGTCAGTCTTTTAAAGAATGAAATAATAAAATTTTGGCAAAATCAAGAAATTGTATAATTTTTTGCTGAAAAGAGTTGAAAACTACTACATTATGTAATATAATAACTGTAGTATTTACTTGGAGGTAAAATTATGTTTAAGAGAATTTCGGTTTTGTTTTTATGTTTAATACTGTGCTTTGCAGTCGGCTGTTCTAAAAATAAGGAAAAATTGAGCGTCGATGATGGTGATTTAATAAAAGAAGAAACTTCGGTTTCCGATGAATTGTATGTAAATAATCTTACCGGTATAAAAGAGCTTTCAAAAGATATTAAGGATAGACGTCCGATAGCCATAATGGTTAATAATATTTCCAAAGCTCAATCTGTGCAGACAGGTCTTTATGATGCAGATATCGTTTATGAAACTGAGGTAGAAGGCGGTATCACTCGTCTGCTTGCCGTTTATAAAAATATTGCTGAAACAAAAAAGATCGGTACTGTACGTTCTGCGCGTTATGCATACATAGATTTAGCTGCAGGTCATAACGCTGTTTACGTTCACCACGGACAAGATGAGGTTCACGCGGTCCCTCATTTTAATGTTGTTGACCATTTTGCAGTCGGCACTAATAATGGCGGTGGCAGGGAATCTAACGGACTTTCAAGTGAACACACACTTTATGCTTACGGTGACAAATTGTTTGAGGCAATCAAAAAACAGGGTATTTCTGTAACAGATTCTAACTCTAAAAATTGGGTAAACTTTGCTTCAGAAGAAGAAAAGTTAACATTTGAAAATACTGCAACTACTGTTAAAGTTCCTTTTTCTGCTTCCTATGTAACTAATTTTAAATATAATGCAGAGAGCGGTAAATATGTAAGATATTCAGGAAATACAGAGCGTAAGGACTATGTAACAGGGAAATCTATCGAATTTAAAAATGTGTTTGTACTTAAGACTGCAATTAAATCTGCATGCAGTTGCAAGGCAGGTCATGTAGATGTAGGTCTTGAATCGGGTGAGGGTTATTATGTTGTTAACGGTACTTATACCCCTATAAAATGGAGCAAGGGCTCTGCTAAAAACGGTTTTAAATTCACTAATGTTGACGGCACAGAGCTTAAGGTTAATACAGGTAATTCTTGGGTTTGCTTGGTAAAAAGCGTAGCTGGAATTGATTTAACATAAATTTTAGGTTAATTTTAAGACCTTTCGGTTTCGAAAGGTCTTTTTAATAGAGGCATTTTATGGTTAAAAATGATGAAATTATTTTAAAAATCAATGACGTCACAAGTGAAGGCAGCGGTATCGGTAGATATGAGGAAATGGCAGTTTTTGTTCCGCTTACTGCTATAGGGGATACTGTAAAGGTTAAGGTGTTAAAGGTTAAAAAAACTTTTGCCTACGGCAAAGTTTTAGAAATAATAAATTCGTCGGAAGATAGAATTGTTCCTGATTGTGATGTGTTTAATAAATGCGGCGGCTGCGCTTATAGACATATAAGTTATGATGCCGAGTGTAGATTAAAGCAAAATACGGTAAAAGAAACTATTAAAAGAATAGGCGGAGCTGCCATTGATCCGTCACCAATTCTTTACGGCAAAGCAGATTATTATCGAAACAAAGCACAGTTTCCAATAGATTTAAATGGTAAAGCAGGTTTTTACGCATTTCATTCACACCGAATAATCTCTTGTAATAACTGTAAATTACAGCCTGCTGTTTTCAGTGATATTATCGCTTTGTGTGAAGTGTGGATTAAAGAATTTAATATCAGTATTTATGATGAATTAAAGCACAAAGGCATATTAAGGCATT
The DNA here is from genome assembly GCA_045578145.1 of Acutalibacteraceae bacterium. GTDB lineage: Bacteria > Bacillota > Clostridia > Oscillospirales > Acutalibacteraceae > UBA737. The sequence continues at coordinate 19,118 of JAZNJT010000011.1, read as the reverse complement.
TATATCTACGTATTGCAGAAATCACTGGCGAAATAATGATAACATTTGTTGTTAATTCCGACAGGCTGCCTTTTTCTGATGAAATAATTAAAGGTTTGACTCAAAATTTCCCTCAAATTAAAAGTATTCAGATTAATATAAATAAAGAAGACACAAACGTAATATTAGGTAAAAAATGTGTTTGCCTTTATGGCGAGCAGTATATTACCGATGATTTATGCGGTGTAAAAGTAAGACTTTCTCCGTTATCATTTTATCAGGTTAATCGTGAGATGGCAGAAATACTTTACAAAAAAACAGCAGAGTATGTACAGCCAAGTGACAAAAATATTTTAGACCTTTATTGCGGTGCGGGTACTATTGGACTTTCAATGGCTAAAACCGCGAAAAGCATAATTGGTGTTGAAATTATACCTGAGGCTGTATCTGATGCAAAATTTAATGCTATGCAAAATAATGTAAATAATGCAAGGTTTATCTGCGCTGATGCTACTGAGGCGGCAGAACAGTTAGCGGCAGAGGGTATAAAAATAGATGTTGTAATTGTAGACCCTCCGCGAAAGGGCTGCACACAAGGGCTTATAAATACCATTGCAAAAGAATTTTCTCCCGAAAGAGTAATATATGTTTCTTGCGATGTGGCAACCTTATCACGCGATATTAAAATATTCGATTCTTATGGGTATAAGCTTAAGGAATATACTCCTGTAGATTTATTTCCAAGAACAGCCCATGTGGAAACGGTAGCATTATTAATTAAGAATTAAAGGTGAAAATTATGCGAACAAGCGGTGTTCTAATGCCGATATTTTCTCTATCCTCTAAGTATGGAATAGGTACTTTAGGTAAAGAAGCTTACAATTTTATAGATTTTCTTAAAAAGGCGGGGCAGACCTATTGGCAAATTTTACCTGTAGGAGTTACAAGCTTTGGTGATTCACCATATCAGTCTTTTTCTTCCTATGCAGGCAATCCATATTTTATTGACCTTGATTTCTTAGTTGATGACGGACTCTTAAAAACAGAAGAAATAGAAGGGATTAATTGGGGTGAAGATGCTACTAAAGTTAATTATGAAATTTTGTATCAAAACAGGTATAAAATTTTACATACTGCACATTTAAGGTTTATTAAATCGCTTCCTGAGGATTTTAAAGCTTTCGAAGAAGAAAACGCTTTTTGGTTGGAGGAATATGCATTATATTCCGCACTTAAGGACTACCATAACGGTGCATCCTTTGATTGTTGGGCAGACAAGTATAAATTAAGGGATAATGAAGCAATAGAAGAAATCAAAATCTTTTTAGAAAGTGAAATTTCTTTTTATAAAACAATTCAGTACCTATTTTTTAAGCAATGGAAAAAACTTAAAAAATATGCTAATAATAACGGTATTTATATAATTGGCGATATTCCGATTTATGTAGCTTTTGACAGCGCAGACGTTTGGAGTGAGCCGCAACAATTTTTGCTTGACAGTGAATTAAAACCTATATTTGTTGCAGGTTGTCCGCCTGATGTCTTTTCTGATGATGGACAGTTATGGGGTAATCCGCTTTATAATTGGGAATATATGGAACAAGACGGTTTTGATTGGTGGATTAGAAGAATAGGATTCGCATCAAAGCTTTATGATGTTGTCCGTATAGACCATTTCAGAGCTTTTTCTGCATATTTCAGTATTCCTTACGGTGATGAAACAGCTAGGGGTGGCAAATGGGTTAGATGCCCTGGCAAAAAGCTTTTTGAAACTATTAAAAACAAACTTGGCGAACAAAAGATAATTGCTGAAGATTTAGGTACTATTGATAATGAAGTGCGCGAACTTTTGAAATTTACTGGTTTCCCTGGAATGAAGGTTTTGCAGTTTGCATTTTCACCAGATAGCGAAAGCAGTTATTTACCACATAATATCGACAAAAACTGTGTTGCTTACACAGGTACGCACGATAACGATACAGCTATTGGTTACTTAAAAGAGGCATCTGCGGAAGAAATAAAATTTGTGCATAAATATTTGCGAATTTCAGATAATGAAAGCTTTAATTGGGCGCTAATAAAAAGTGCTATGGCGACTTCGGCTGATACAGTAATTCTTCAAATGCAAGATTTTTTAGGTCTTGACAATGAGGCGCGAATTAATAAACCGTCAACATCTGAAAATAACTGGAAATGGAGAATAGGTCAGGGATGTGTTAACGATTGGTTGGCACAGATTATTTATGATTGCACAGCCTTGTATTTTCGATTGCCAAAACCTCGAGATGATAATAAATCGGTTAAAAATGCATAAATTATCCATAATAATTCATATAGTGTATGTTGCATTTTGACTATTTTAGAAAAATAGCGTATTTTTCTAAAAAAAATCCTTTATTTTTCTTTTTAAAATTGGTATAATGTATTGGATACCTAAAAAGATTAGGTATAAAAAAGTTAATAATGGATTTTATCCATAAAATTTAGGAGGTAGATTCTTAATGAGTCAAAAGTTTGTTTACCTTTTTAAAGAAGGCGACGCAAGCATGCGTGAGCTTCTCGGCGGTAAGGGTGCTAACCTTGCAGAAATGACCAAAATCGGTCTTCCTGTTCCTCAGGGTTTCACTGTATCTACAGAGGCTTGCACACAGTACTACGAAGATGGTAGAAAAATCAATGCTGATATCCAGGCACAGATTATGGACGGTATCGACAAGATGGAAGAAATCACCGGCAAAAAGTTCGGCGATAAGAAAAATCCTCTTCTCGTTTCTGTTCGTTCAGGCGCTCGTGCTTCTATGCCAGGTATGATGGATACAATCCTCAACCTCGGTCTTAACGAAGATGTTGTTGAAACAATGGCAGAAATGTCAGGTAATGCTCGTTGGGCATATGACTGCTACAGAAGATTTATTCAGATGTATTCTGATGTTGTTATGGAAGTTGGTAAGAAATACTTTGAAGAACTTATCGACAAAATGAAAGAAGAAAAGGGCGTTAAGCTTGACGTTGAACTTACTGCTGACGACCTTAAGACTTTGGCAGAACAGTTCAAAGCTGAATACAAAAATAAAATCGGTAAAAATTTCCCATCTGATCCTAAGGAACAGTTGATGGGCGCTGTAGAAGCTGTTTTCCGTTCATGGGACAACCCCCGTGCAAACGTATACCGTCGCGACAACGATATCCCTTATTCATGGGGTACAGCTGTTAACGTTCAGATGATGGCGTTCGGTAATATGGGTGATGATTGCGGTACAGGAGTTGCTTTCACACGTGACCCTGCAACCGGTGAAAAAGGTCTTATGGGTGAGTTCCTTACAAATGCACAGGGTGAAGACGTTGTTGCTGGTGTTCGTACTCCAATGCCTATTGCTGAAATGGCTGATAAATTCCCTGAGGCTTTTGCTCAGTTTAAAGAAGTTTGTGCAACACTTGAAGACCATTATCGTGATATGCAGGATATGGAATTTACAGTTGAACACGGTAAACTCTATATGCTTCAGACACGTAACGGTAAGAGAACTGCTAAGGCTGCTCTCAAGATTGCTTGCGATTTAGTTGATGAGGGTATGATCGATAAGAAACAGGCTGTTGCTATGATTGATCCTCGTAACCTTGATACACTTCTTCATCCTCAGTTTGATGCTAAGGCATTAAAGGCTGCTACTCCTGCAGGTAAAGGCTTAGGCGCTTCTCCAGGTGCTGCTTGCGGTAAGGTTGTATTCACAGCTGAAGATGCTGAAGCTTGGAACAGCAGAGGTGAAAAGGTTGTTCTTGTTCGTCTTGAAACTTCACCTGAAGATATTACAGGTATGAAAGCTTCTCAAGGTATTCTCACTGTTCGTGGCGGTATGACCTCACACGCTGCCGTTGTTGCTCGTGGTATGGGTACTTGCTGCGTATCTGGTTGCGGCGATATCATTATGGACGAAGAAAACAAGAAGTTTACTCTTGCAGGCAAGACCTACAATGAGGGTGACTATATTTCTATCGACGGTTCAACAGGTAATATCTATGACGGTATTATTCCTACAGTTGATGCTGAAATTGCTGGTGAGTTCGGCAGAATCATGCAGTGGGCTGACGAGTTCAGAACACTTAAGGTTCGTACAAATGCTGATACTCCTGCAGATGCTAAGAAGGCTCGTGAATTAGGTGCAGAAGGTATCGGTCTTTGCCGTACAGAGCATATGTTCTTCGAAGCTGAAAGAATTGCTGCTTTCCGTGAAATGATTTGTTCTGATACAGTAGAAGGCAGAGAAGCAGCTCTTGCTAAGATTCTTCCTTATCAGCAAGGCGACTTTGAGAAGCTTTACGAAGCTCTAGAAGGCAACCCTGTTTGCATCCGTTTCTTAGATCCTCCGCTTCATGAGTTCGTTCCTACTGAAGAGGCTGATATTAAGACTCTTGCAGACGCTCAGGGCAAAACAGTTCAAGATATTAAGAATATCATTTCTTCACTTCACGAGTTTAACCCAATGATGGGTCACCGTGGTTGTCGTCTTGCAGTTACTTATCCTGAAATTGCAAAGATGCAGACTACAGCTGTTATCCGTGCTGCTATCAATGTTAAGAAAGCACACGCTGATTGGAATATCGTTCCTGAAATTATGATTCCTTTAACAGGTGAAGTTAAAGAACTTAAGTATGTTAAGGATGTTGTTGTTGCTACTGCTGATGCAGAAATTGCTGCTGCTGGTGTAGAACTCAAGTACGAAGTTGGTACTATGATGGAAATTCCAAGAGCATGTCTTACTGCTGATGAAATAGCTAAGGAAGCTGAGTTCTTCTGCTTCGGTACAAACGATCTTACTCAGATGACTTTCGGCTTCAGCCGCGATGACGCTGGTAAATTCCTCACAGCTTATTATGATACCAAGATTTATGAAAACGATCCATTTGCTAAGCTTGACCAGACAGGTGTTGGTAAGTTAATGGATATGGCAGTTAAGATGGGTAAAGTTGCTCGTCCTTCAATTCACTGCGGTATCTGCGGTGAACACGGCGGTGACCCTGTATCTGTTGAGTTCTGTCACAAGATTGGTCTTGATTATGTATCATGCTCACCATTCCGCGTTCCGATTGCACGCCTTGCTGCTGCACAGGCTGCAATCCGCGAAAGTGGGAAATAATCAAATCGCATAAACCCCAGTGTTTAAGCGGATTTTGATAGTTTGCTAAAAACGAATTATACCCGTGGTTTTTCGGAACCACGGGTATTTTTTAGTATTCTCTTTAATATTTTCTAAAATTATGCTATAATACAACTAACCAATAAATAAGAATTTGGCGGACTATCATTCATTTCGTGTTGACGAATGTTTGAAAATATCTTTTTCCGTTTCTGTATCAAACGGTATATTTCATCCGATTTGGAGGTCTATATGAAAGGAAAAAGAATTTTTTATTGTGAATTGGCATATTTTTTCGGAATTGTTGTTTTGGCATTCGGCACCGCTTTGATGGAAAAAGCAGACTTCGGTATGTCCATGGTTGTGGCACCAGCATATCTCATACACCTGAAAATATCAGAATATGTGCCATCTTTTTCATTTGGCATGTCTGAATATATTTTTCAGGCTGTTCTGCTGGCTCTGCTATCCCTTGGTATGCACAAATTTAAAAAGAGCTATATTTTGTCATTTGCCACAGCTTTTATATACGGAACAGTTCTTGATATTGCGATAAACACGGTTGCCTTATTCCCATATTCAGGGTTCGTGTGGCAAGTAATTTTCTACATTGCAGGACTAATCACTTGTGCTATCGGCGTAGCGCTTTTGTTGCATACATATTTTCCGCCTGAAGCTTACGAATTGGTTGTCAAAGAGTTATCCGCAAAATTTAATGTAACAATTGGCAAAACCAAGACGATATACGATTGTTGCAGTTGCGCTTTGGCCATCGTTTTATCTCTGTGCTTCTTCAAAACTTTTATCGGTGTGAAATGGGGTACGATTGTCTGTGCAATTATCAACGGCTGGTTAATCGGGAGAATCAGCCGACTGCTGGAAAAGAAATTTGTTTTGAAAGATGCCCTTGCGTTGAGAAATAAACTGCAATAACAAATTCCAATTTGTCTAATTGCTTAGCAGCTGCGATACCGAGCGGGTCAGGGCAGTAACGAAACGCACTGCACCTTGCACGCATTGCCTGCGGGGGCATCCCCGCCAAATTCCAATTTATCTAACAGATAGCAGATGAGAAATAACCTCATCTGCTATTTTTGTCCTCCCACCATTCTTGCCATAATTCTATGAAAAAGCAAATGAAAATCATCGCCCAAGAAGTATCCGCAAAAAATCTATTATCATTTCGCTCACAGACAACAAATTCTCTTTTAAGCATCACGAAAGATGGTTGGTTGGTAAATATTATAAGAAATTTTCAAAAAGGTATTGGCACCGAGCAATGAATTTGTTATAATAGAAGCACAACATAATATTACATATTACGACATTTACCTACATACAAAACTCTGGCGGGAGTATTGTATGTGGGTCTTTTTATTTGTTGTGACCTTTTCCTTTCTCCTTTGTCTGGCAGCAAGGTAGTGTGTGTAGAACTTTCCAGTGGGCATCCTCCAACCGCCCAACATATTGTTATGGGACAAAGTGTTTTAGCGTGAAGACTTAAAATAAAACAAACTTCATTCACTAAATCCCCTTGGAAAATCCAAGGGGATTTTTTGTCTGTTGCAAAAGGAAATTATTTATGGTAAAATTCAAAAGTAAGATAATTTCAATTTGATTTTAATATGTACTGTTTATGGTACTGTTTTTGTGTTATTATGTAAAAAATAGGAAAGGTAAATTAAAGTGCTACATTTTATTTTTGGTAAAGCGGCAAGCGGAAAAACATATAACATAATTAATATGATTAAAGAAAACTCTCAAAACGGTAAAGAGAGTGTATTAATCGTGCCTGAACAGTTCACATTTGAAAGTGAGAGGGCAATCTTAAAAGAAATAGGCGATAGCTTTGCACTAAATACCACGGTGCTTAGCTTTTCAAGGTTATGTGATGAGGTTGGCAGAAATATTGGTGGTATATCACATACAACCCTTAGTGAATCCGATAAGATTATATTTATTCATAAAGCACTTAACAATGCGGCAGACCGTTTAAAGCTTTGGAAAAAATATGTTGGCTCTGTTAACTTTGCAAAAACAATTCTTGAAACAATAGGCGAATTTAAAATTAATGCTATTGGTTATGAAGAAATAAATAAAGCATCCCAAACTGTTTCGAGCGAAACTTTAAAATTAAAGCTTCACGATATCTCAATTATTTATCAAGAATATGATTTATGTATTGGTGAAGCATTTTTAGACCCCACCGATAGTCTTACTAAGCTTTATAATGGTTTACTAAAGTATAATTATTTTGCTAATAAAACTGTATTTCTTGACTCATTTAAAGGTTTTACAGGTCAACAATTTAAAATTATTGAGCGTATTTTATGTCAAGCTGAAGATGTAGTTATTTCACTCTGTTACAATCCAGAAAATGCGAATGAATACGGTATTTTTTCTAATATTAGGCGAGCAGTTGATAAAATATCCAGCATAGCAAAATCACGTGCTATAGAGATAGCGGAGCCTATAATATTGCATAAACAACATTATAATTCAGATTCTTTAGTGGCAGTTGAAGAATATATGTCTGGTGGAGAATATAATAAATCTTCTAATGATAATGGCGTTACTCTAGTTAAATGTTCTACCGCTTTTGACGAGGCTGAATTTGTTGCTAATAAAATAAGAAAGCTTATAAGAGAAGAAAATTACAGATTTAGAGATTTTGTGATTATAGCCCGCGATGCTGATAGCTACCGTGAGGCAATAGTTACCTTTTGTAATAAAAATGGTATCAGTTTATATTATGATAATCGTTTTCCGTTATCGTCATTTCCGCTTAGTGTGTTTGTAGTTTCGGCAATAAAGGCACTTGATTTTTCAAGTGAAAATATTTTTAAAATGCTAAAAACAGGTCTGTGCGCAATCGAATTTTCGGATATTACATTGCTTGAAAATTATACATACATTTGGAATATTTCGGGTGACGAATGGCTCAAAGATTGGGAGATGAATCCTAAAGGCTTTGTGACAGATGAATTGACGGATGATGATATTAAGCTCTTGAAAAAAATTAATACTTTACGTATAAGAGCAATTGAGCCTATCATTTTGTTTAAAAATTCATTTAAAAATAGCGCTTTTAATATGGCTAATGCTATTGCAGAGCTTATAAATAAAAATGATGTTTCTAAAAAACTTTTTTTAATTTCAGAAAAATTAAAAAATGGAACTGTCGGTTTTAATACTTATGTTTTAAATCAGTGCTATGAGCTTTATATGCAAATTCTCGATTCTTTAGTTACATGTTTTGGTGAGCAGAAAATAACGAAAAAAGAATTTACAGATGCACTATGTTTAGCAGTTAATTCTTCTGACGTTGGCACAATTCCTCAGATGTTAGATGAAGTTACTTTTGGTTCTGCTGACAGAATCAGACCGTCACGACCTAAAATTACTTTTATTATCGGTGCTAATCAAGGTGTCTTCCCAAAAAATTTAAGCAATGCAGGAATTTTCAATTTGATTGAGAGAAAAAAACTTATTGATTTAGATATTAACATTTCTGACAACTCGGTTTATTCTTCTATTGATGAGGAATTTCTTGTATATACGAGTCTTTGCTGTGCGAGTGATAAGCTATTTATTTCATTTTCTTCCAAAGCTGTTTCTGGTGATATTTTAGAGCCAGCAGCTTTTGTTAACAGCATATCTGAAAATCTTGATATCAATATTATAGATTTAACAGATGATTCCGTTTTAAGTGAGTTTTTACCTGAAACTGAGGCATCAATGTTCTCAAAATATTGTAGAAATTTAAAAGCTGACACAAGCGATGCTGTAACAATTAAAACTGCTTTAGAAAAAAGTCCAAAACTAGAATTTATTAACTCATTTTTGACTGAAGACAAATTTATGTTGCAAAAAGATACCGCAAAAAAATTATATGGTACAAAGATTGCTATGTCTGCAAGTAAGCTCGATACCTTTAACAGATGCAAATTCTCATACTTTTGCAGATATGGACTTGGAGCTAAAAAGATAGAGCCTGCTGACTTTAATGTTATGCAAAGGGGTACAATTGTTCACTATTGCTTAGAGCGTTTAATTGTTGAAAACGAACTTAAAGGTCTTTCAGAAACAGAACTTGATGCATTAACACAAAAATACGTGAGTGACTATCTTAACAGTGTGACAGGATTTAGCAATATGTTTACGGTTAAGACTGAGTTTATAGTTTCAAGGCTTGTGCGTTCTTTAAAAGAGGTAGTACGACATATAGCAAGAGAACTATCGCAAAGTGATTTTACACCTAGTGCTTGTGAGCTTAAAATTGGTAGCGGTGAAGACGAAATAAATGTTTCATTTCCGTTTGACGAGGGTGAAATTATATTATACGGTAGCATCGACCGACTGGATACCTATAACGGATATGTAAGAATTATCGATTATAAAACAGGTATCAAAAGCTTTAAATTACCAGATATCTTATTTGGCCTTAATATGCAAATGTTGATTTATCTTTATGCAGTTATCAGAGGAAAAGGATTAGAGGACAGGCTGGCTGCAGGTATTTTATATCAACCGTCTAAACGTGATATAAAGGGCGAGGGATTAGCTATGAACGGTCTTCTTCAAAATGATATTGAGTTAGTTTATGCAATGGATAAATCAAACACAGGTGAATTTGTCCCTAAATTACAGTTGAATAAGGACGGTAGTTTATCAAAAAGAGCAAATTCATTTGTTGATAAAACAGATTTTTCCGAAATATTTGATTTGGTTGAAAGAATAATGCGCAATACGGGAAATAAAATTTTGTGCGGTGATATTACGGTAGACCCAACCGACGGTAGAGAATCGCCTGCATGCAAGTATTGCGATTTTCACACTGTATGCGGTTTTGAAAATAGAACTGCAAAGCGTGTGCCTGACCTTTCTAACAGTGAAGTATTTGAAAAAATGAGGGAGGAGAAGGAGAATGGCATTTAAGCCAACGCCCAGTCAAGAAAAAGCTATCTTTTCAAAAGGTAATATTTTAGTTTCTGCAGCTGCAGGATCTGGAAAAACTGCTGTTTTGGTTGAACGAGTAATTAATAAGTTGTGCGATAAAAAAAGCGGTGTCAGTGCTGATAAATTGCTTATAGTTACCTTTACTAACGCTGCGGCGGCTGAAATGCGTTCAAGGATTGAAAAAAGGCTTGATGAGGAAATAAGAAAAAATCCAACAGATACTGCTCTTAATTTTCAGAAGCATTTATTACCTAATGCAAAAATTTGTACAATTGACTCTTTTTGTATCGACTTGGTACGTGAAAATTTTGAAAAGCTAGGCATTGAGCCTGATTTTAAAATAAGCGATTCAGCCTCTCTTACAACAATTAATTATGAGGTTTTAAATAGAATTGTATCACGCTATCTCGAAGAAAAAAATCCTTTGTTTTTAAAGCTTCTTGATATTTTTGGCTGTGAATTTGACGAGCAAAAGTTTCTTGATATTGTTTTGAGTATATATGATTACAGCCGACAGTTACCGTTTCCTGAAAAATGGTTTTCTCAACTTAGCGAGGATTACCTGACCTTTGATAAGGACAATATTTGGTGGGATTATTCATTTAATATAGCTCGCAATTTAATTGTCGAGTCTATTTCCTCATTAGAGAAAGCTTTTTATTTAATTGCTGTTAATGAAAAGGCAAGTGAAGCATATTCTTCTGTTTTTTCTGAGGCTTCTTGTAATTTGAAGTTATTGCTTGAAAATGCAGAAAATAGTGATTGGGATAGCTTTTATAATATGCTCTGCAAAATTTCTTTTCCGTCCTTACCGATACTCAGAGGTGTTTCGGATATTTATGAAATAACTGCTGCCAAGGAAATTTATAAGTCGATCTCTGCAAAAACCATTAGCCGAATTAAAAATCTGTTTTATACCGATTCTTTGGTTATTACTAAGCAATTTGCTGAGCTTCATCCCATAATAACGCTTTTGAGTGAAATATTAATAGAACTTGATAGAGAGTTATTTGCTGAGTATTTAAAAAATAATACATTTACTTTTCATAATACTGAGCATTTAGCATTTAAATTGTTATGTGAAGAAAACGAGTTATCTAAGGAATTGCTACAGCGTTTTGATGAGGTATTGGTTGACGAATATCAGGATACAAACGATTTACAGGATAAACTTTTTTATGTGCTTTCAAGCTTTGAAAAAAAACTCTTTGTTGTAGGAGATGTTAAGCAGAGTATTTATGGATTCAGAGGAGCCAACCCTAAAAATTTTCTTAATAAAAAGAATAGATATATAGACATTAATATTTCTGATGAAAACTCACCCCAAAAAATAATTTTGGGTAATAATTTTCGATGTCACCCCAATGCCTGCAAGTTTATAAATTATTTTTTTAAGCTATTTATGACTGAACGAACCGGGGATATTGTATATAACAGTGAGGAAGAACTGGTGGCTTCTGCTGTTTACCCTAGCGTTTCAGAGAATGCCTGCGATATTCATATAATTAATTCAAAAAATAGCAGTTTAAGCGATACCGAGCTTGAAGCTATACATATAGCGAGTTATATCAAAGAGATAATGAAAAGCGGTAAGGTAATAAAAGAAAGCAATAATACTCTCAGAAATGCTAGGTATTCTGATTTCAGCATATTACTGCGCTCTGCAAAACTTAAAGCTGGTATTATTGCAGAAGAACTAAAAAGACAGGGAATACCCGTCACATATTCTTCTGAGGAATTTGCTGATACAACTGAAATATCATTTATTTTAAGTCTGCTCAAAGTGTTAGATAACCCTGAAAATGATGTTGAGTTATTAACTGTTTTGCTGTCACCAATTTTTACATTTACTGCTGATGAATTAGCAGAGCTTCGTTCTTTGAATCGTAAGGGTAATTTATATTCTTGTATGGTTTGCGGTGCCCAAAGCGGAAATTTAAAGGCTAAAGAATTTTTAAATCGCATTGAAAAGCTTAGAACATTATCGGTTGTAGAAACATTACCGCGTTTAATTTCTTTGATATTATATGAAACAGGATATATAGATATTGTTTCCGCAATGGATGACGGAACAAAACGTCGCGAAAATCTTTTGTTGCTTTTAAGTTATGCCGAAAAATTATCAGGCGATGCATTTGACAGCATACCTTCTTTTATTAAATATATAACTAAAAATTCAATCGGTGCCAAAGGCTCTGTTTCATCACAGGGTAATGCTGTTAGAATAATGAGTATTCATGCATCAAAGGGTCTGCAGTTTCCTATTTGTATACTTGCAGGCTTAGGCTCAAAATTCAACGATAACGAAGCACACGAATCAGTACTTTATAAAACCGATTTTGGTATTGGCTTTAAGTATTTCGATGAAAAAACAAAACAACCTGTTACAAGCATTGCAAGAGAAGCAATTCTTGATAAAATCCGTGCTGAACGCTTAGAAGAGGAATTACGCCTTTTTTATGTAGCAATGACACGGACTCAGGATAAACTTGTGATGATTGGTACTACGAGTGATGCTTATAAAAAAGCTGATGAACTTAAAACAAAACTTTTGGCTTCTTCCGGTAATATTTCTTTTGATTTATTCAATAAAACAAAATCTTATCTTGAATGGTTAATAATTTCACTTTTGTTCTTAAAGTCAGGTAAAGAATTGCGCGGTGAGGGGCATTCACTTTTGCTTAGTGAAAGTGATGTAAATTTAAGTTTGCGTATTTTAGACGGGGAGCAAATTATTAATAATATTACTGTTAGAACTGCTCAAAGCTATGAGCCTGATACCTTTATTGTGAGTAAATTAATAGAAAGTTTAGAGTATAAATATCCGTTTACAGAAATTTCCAAGACCGAGTCTAAAGCATCGGTTTCAATGCTTGCTAATAGTGCGCAAAGTGAGAAATATTTTTTTACGGCACAACCCTCGTTTTTATCGGTTGGTGGCATTACAGCTACCGAAAGAGGTACTGCAATGCACAAAGTTATGCAGTTTTTTGATTTTTCTAAATATAACTCGGTTGAGGAGGAATTAGAAAGACTTTATGAATGGCAATACATTTCTGAGCGAGAATATAAAGCTATTAATGTCACAGCTCTTAAAATCTTCTTTCAAAGTGAAATATTTAATCGAATTATAAATGCTGAAAGTATTAACCGTGAAATGCGTTTTTTAACAGAAATGCAGGTTGATATTATTAATCCACAGTTAACAGATAACTGTAAAAACGAAAAAATTATTGTTCAAGGCGCGGTTGATTTATGCTTTGAAGAACGAGACGGTATTGTTATTCTTGATTTCAAAACAGATAGGGTAGATGATATTTCTGTTTTAAGGGATATCTATGGAGAACAATTAAATATTTATGCTTTAGCATGCGAAAAAATCTTTAAAAAGCCTGTTAAAGAAAAAATTATCTATTCATTTGCAAAGCAAAGTATAATAAGCGTATAAAAATAGCTCTGTCGAAAGACAGAGCTATTTTTATATTAAATCAGAAAGCTTTGCTAATTGCTCCATATTAAGTTCTTCACCGCGCGCTGTGGGAGGAAGACCTATTTCTGATAAAGCGTTCTTTAAATCATCTTTACTTATTCCAAGAGTATTAGAAACGGTATTAACAAGTGTTTTTCTTCTTTGAGCAAAGCAGGCTTTTACAAGTTTGAAAAACTTTGATTCATTTTGAACTTTAATTGGCGGACATTCGCGAATATTTAATTTAATTACTGCAGAATCAACTTTCGGAGCAGGCATAAAGCTTTCTCTTCCAACATTGAAAAGAATTTCCGTCTCAGCATAATAGTTAACAGAAATAGTTACTGCACCTGACTGTCTAGATCCTATCTCTGCACAAATGCGTTCTGCTGCTTCTTTTTGTACCATAACAGTAATGCTTTTAATCGGCAAACGGCTTTCAAGCAACATCATAACAATAGGGGAAGTAATGTAATAGGGAAGATTTGCGCATACTACAACATTTTCACAATCGGAAAAGTGTTCTTTAATTATTTTTTTCAGATCAAGTTTCATAGCATCGCCAAAAATAACCTCAACATTGTCACAGTCGGCAAGTGTTATGGGTAAAAGCTTTTTCAGTCTTTCATCTAATTCAATAGCTACAACTTTTTTAGCAACCCTTGAAAGCTCAGCAGTAAGTACACCAATACCGGGACCTATTTCAAGAACTCCTGTATTTTTATCACAAGAAGCTTTTGCCATGGCAGGACATACAGTGCTATCTATCAAAAAGTTTTGACCAAGACTTTTTTTAAAAGAAAACCCATATTTATTTAGCAAGGATTTTATTGTATTTGCATCTGAAAGATTCATAAAACTCTCCGTAAAATATTTTTTTAATATTATACATTAAATATTTACATCTTGCAATAAAATTTTAGGTGACAAAGAGGAAAAAATATGTTATTATATAAATAATATTTATTTTGGAAGTGAACAATATGGATAACAGATATCTTGATAAAGTAATAGGCGAGATGAAACCTTTCCTTGAAGAACAGGGTTTCAAATCAAATGGAAATAATTTTGAGAGTGATGAAAAAATTATCGCTGTTAATTTTGATGATGCAAGGCAGATGTATGTTTTATGTGTTGCTCAAAAATCAGATGAGGGAGAGCCTACTTTTTCGGAAATTTCAGCCTGGCTTTTTGATGATTCACAAAATGAAAAGGATGCTATATCGGTTGGTATAGATTTTGTGGCAACGCTTAGAAAAGAACTTAATGTTAAGGTTAAAAGAAACACGAATGTTTCTTCAATTGATTTACCCACAGCCTCTAAGTCTGACACTATGAATATCGCAGGCTTTACTAAAAAAATGCTTGATATTTTTCCCGTATTAAAAGACGAGTATAAGTCCCATATCTCTATTTACGGAAATTTTCTCTATCTTAACTTTTTTGGTGAGCATTTAATACCGCTTATGATTAATCTGTTTGAAACAGGTACTAAAAAACAAATCAAGAAATTTTATGATGTTCTTGAAGACGGTTATGTTAAAGGAGATAAAGATACTGTAAATGTTATGGTTGCAGTTCTATGCGCTTCAGCTTACAATAACGAAACAGTTAAGAAAGCTATTAAAGAAATGCTTGCCGAAAATAAGCATTTTCTAATCTCTTTTGAGGGTTTTTTGCCTGTTCTTTCTAAAAATAAAAAGCTTATGAAAGCTTTAGTTAAAAGGTGAATTATATGCTATTAATACTATTTTTAATTTTAGTTCTAATTATTATTATCCCTAATGTGCGTGTAGTTCCACAGGCGCATGAATATGTTATAGAGTTTTTAGGAAAATACAAGACTACTTGGGGCGCAGGTCTTCATATAAAAGTGCCTTTTATTGAAAAAATTTCTAAAAAAATCACATTAAAGGAACAGGTGCTTGATTCACCACCACAACCCGTAATAACAAAGGATAATGTGACAATGCGAATTGATACGGTTGTATATTTCCGTATTTTTGATGCTAAGCTTTATACCTACGGTGTTGTAAATCCTATAAATGCTCTAGAAAATCTTACCGCAACTACCTTGCGTAACTTAGTTGGTGAATTGGAACTTGATGGTACATTGACTTCTAGAGACACTATTAACGGTAAAATGACCGCTATTCTCGACGATGCAACTGACCAATGGGGCATTAAGGTAAACCGTGTTGAATTAAAGAATATTATTCCGCCTGAAGAAATTCAGTCTGCAATGGAAAAACAAATGAAAGCTGAACGTGACCGCCGAGAAACTTTGCTGCAAGCAGAGGGGCACAAAGCTGCTGCTATAACAAGAGCTGAGGGAGATAAGCAGGCTATGATACTTGCTGCAGAAGGTGAGCGCGATGCCCGTATTGCTCTGGCAGAGGGTGAGGCAAAAGCTATTTTTCTTGCTAAAAAAGCAGAGGCAGATGGTCTTAAGGCTTTAAAGGAAGCTGGTGTAGATGCTGCTGTTTTAGAGCTTAAAAAATATGAGGCACTTGTTAATCTTTCAAACGGTACTGCTTCTAAACTGATAATCCCAACAGATGCTGTAAGTGCTGTTACCAACAATGCGATTTTTTCGGAAACAACAGGTTTGGGCGACACCACAAAACCCGCTACGCCTCCTGTAAAACCACAAAAAACAGATTATTGCTGTGAATAAACTAATACCCGTAAAGATTTAATCTTTACGGGTATTTTTAAATACTTTTTTATAATTTTTCATACAGTTTTTAATAATTTCAAGCGCGGCTTCTCTGCCTTTAACTTCATTAACTGTAGTGTTCTTATGCTCTAAATTTTTATAAACCTCAAAGAAATGGCACATTTCATCAAATATATGCTTTGGCAGGTCGGTTATATCCTTATAATTGTTATAGGTTGGGTCGTTGAAAGGAATGGCTATTATTTTTTCATCATTAAGGTTACTATCAACCATTGTTATCACACCGATAGGATACGCACGCACAAGCGTTAAAGGATCAAGTCGTTCTGTAGTGAGTAATAAAACATCAAGCGGGTCATTATCATCACCATAGGTAAGTGGTATAAAACCGTAGTTGGCAGGATAGTGGGTAGATGTATGCAAAATACGGTCGAGAATTATAAATCCTGTTTCTTTATCAAGCTCGTATTTCTTTTTACTGCCCTTTGTGATTTCAATTACACAAATAAAATCATCAGGTTTAATGCGGTTTTCGGGCATTGAGTGCCATATATTTTCCATTGTATCGCTTCTTTCACTTTTTATTTACTATATCATATTATTTTTATACAGTCAAATATTATATTTTTTACGATTACTCAATTCGATTAAAAAATCAAATAAGTAATCTTTTTTTATGCCAATTTTCAACATTTTTTATATTAAAAATATTATATAATTATTTAGGGCTGATGAGTGTGATAATATATGCTGATATTTTGATAATACTTAATTTTTTAGTTGATTACTTTTTACTGTTGCTTACGGGGAAATTGCTTGAAATCAAATATCATTTCATTCGGTTACTCTTATCTGCAATAATAGGCGGACTTGCTTCTCTATACATATTTTTACCAAGAGTTAGCACAATAACAGATTTTTTATATAAGTTTATTATTTGCGTGATTTTATCTATAACTGCATTTAGCATTAATAATATAAAACAATTTTTTAAAATCACTGTTTCTTTATTTACTGTTACATGCCTTTATGCAGGATTAACTGCGGCGGTGTGGCAAATTTTCAAACCAAACGGAATGATAATTAATAACTCAATTGCATATTTTGATATTTCACCAGTTACTCTTGCGATAAGCACGGTAATATTTTATGTTACATTCGTATTTTTAAAAACAATTTTTAAAAGCACCTGTAACTTTGCAGAGAGATGTGAAATAACTGTTTTTTCAGATAATAGGAGCATATCGCTTACTGCTATTATAGACAGCGGTAATTCAGTTGAGGATTTTTTTGGCAAATCAGAAATAATAATTACTGACAGCAATTCTTTTAAAGCTTTATTCGGAGAAATAGATATAGAAAGTAATGAATATAAAAATAGATTCAGAATTGTACCTTGTAGTACAGTTACAGGCGAGGATGTCTTAAAGGGATTTAGATGTGATAATGCAATTGTTCAAGTGAATAATGAAAAAATTAATATTAATAAACCTATTTTAGCAGTTTCAAAAGTAAAATTTGAAAATGGGTATAATGCTATAGTTAATCCTAAAATTTTAAAATGAATCGGTGATGTTATGAAATTAAAATTGTTATTTATAAAGTTTTTAGCTAAAATAGGATTCTTGCGTCCTGTATTTTATGTTAATGGTAGTGAAAAACTGCCGCCGCCACTAACAATCGAAGAAGAAACAGTGTTACTTGCTGAAAACAGTGAAGGTTCCAGAGATAAATTGATTGTGCATAATTTGAGACTTGTTGTTTATATAGCAAAGAAATTTGATACCTCCGGTATAAATATTGAGGATTTGGTTTCAATAGGTACAATTGGATTAATAAAAGCGGTTAATACGTTTTGTCCAGATAAAAATATTAAGCTTGCTACTTACGCATCACGTTGCATTGAAAATGAGATTCTCATGTTTTTAAGAAAAACAGCTTCACATAAAAATGATATCTCAATTGATGAGCCACTTAACATTGATTGGGACGGCAATGAACTTTTGCTATCTGATGTATTAGGCAGTGAACCTGATGAGGTAGGCAGAGGTATTGAACTTGAGGATGAAAGAGTACAACTTAATAATTTTGTTTCGGGACTTCCAGTAAGAGAAAAACAAATTATGGAAATGCGATTTGGAATGAATGGCTATGAAGAATATACTCAAAAAGAGGTGGCAGACACCTTAGGTATATCTCAATCATATATTTCAAGGCTAGAAAAAAGGATTATAAATAAGCTAAAAAAACAGCTTGAAAAGATTGTTTGAGAATGCTATAATGCCTGAAAGGTGGTGTATGAAATGTTAATGTATTTTATATTAATTAGTTTGTTATCAATAATAGTTACTATAATTGATAAGATAAATTCTATTAATAGAAAATGGCGAGTCAGCGAGAGAAGTTTATTGCTTTTAGCGATAATCGGCGGAGCAGTTGCAATGTATTCTGTTATGCGAATAATTCGTCATAAAACATTGCATAATAAATTTATGCTTGGTTTGCCCATAATAATTATTCTACAAATAATTCTAATAGTATTTTATGCTATAAATTTTAATATTTTTTAAAAAAATAGAATTTAACTATTGACATTATGCAGTCATATTGATATAATATTAAAGCTGTCTCGTAAAGGACAAGCGTATGATTCATTAGCTCAGTTGGCAGAGCACTTGACTTTTAATCAAGGTGTCCGGGGTTCGAATCCCCGATGACTCACCAAACAAATCCCGTTCTCAACAGAGTGCGGGATTTTTTTGTTGTTATTGTTTTTTCTGCCAAAACATATACTGAGAAAAGGCTTCTTTCTTAATTAATATTGAATATTTGTTGACGGCTGAAACACAAAATGAAAAATAATTCAAAATTTATCCGTTTTATATTTACAAATCGC
>JAZNJT010000010.1:0-2546 GCA_045578145.1 Acutalibacteraceae bacterium | reverse complement strand
TGAAGCTCTTTTTCGCTGTGACTTTTAAGAATTTCACCAGTAGGCATTGTAAAGTTGAATTTAGGTGCTGTTTCAGTTATTTCAGATTGCGGAGGGGAATATGGCTCGCTTTCAACATTTTGGGCAACACTCTCGGTATTTTGCGGTGTGCTTGATTGCGGTGTTTGCTCAACAGAAGAGGTGTTTTCAGTATATGAGTCAACATCATTTTCGTATGACTCGGACCTTTGAGAAATCATAGATGAGCCTGACTGCATATCATTATAGCTTGAAAGAGCGAACCACGCTGCACCGCCTATAATTAAAAGGCAAGCGGCAATTACTATATAAAAACCTGCGCTGAGTTTATTTTTGTGACGTGAAATACGTTCATTATATTTCAAAAAAATCCTTCCTTTCATAACTTGTAAATTTATTATTGGCAGAACTTTAGATTTATATTCTCATTTTAAAATTAAAAAAACGTTCACAAAAAATAAATAAAAATGATAAATATGTGCTGTATTATTTAAATGTGCCGCAAGGGAGCCGCACCCAAACGGTATAATTTTCCTAACGGAAAATTTTCTCCTCAAACCCCTTAAAAGAAAAAGAGCCGTTATACTAACGGCTCTTTTTCTTTTTATGGATATTTCTTATTGTTTTTTTAGATTTTTGATTTTTTACTGTTTTATCACCTTGGGCTAAGCAGTTTTTACCGTTTCCAATAAGGTCGTATCTTCCTGCCTTTTTAAGTGCGGATAATACTAACGCTTTATTTTCAGGCTTAAAATATTGCAGTAAAGCTCTTTGCTCTGCCTTTTCTGCGGCAGTTTTTGGAACATAAACCCTTTTCATAGTAAAAGGATCAATTCCAGTATAGAACATACAGGTAGAAACTGTACCCGGTGTGGGATAAAAGTCTTGCACCTGTTCTGGATGCAGATTATTCCGCTTTAAAAATAGAGATAACTCTATTGCATCTTTAAGTGTGCTACCGGGGTGAGAGGACATAAGATAAGGCACTAAATACTGCTTTTTGCCTGCCGCTTTAGTAAGCTCGTAGAAACGCTTTTCAAATTTGTTATAAACATTAATCGGTGGTTTTCCCATATGTTTGAGTACATTATCTGAGCAATGTTCAGGAGCCACCTTTAGCTGACCGCTTGTATGGTGCAACACAAGTTCTTTAAAAAAATCCTCGTTTTCATCTGCAATAAGATAGTCAAACCTTATGCCAGAGCGAATAAACACCTTTTTAACTTTTGGCAAGGCTCTTAGTTCTCTCAACAATTTTAAATAATCGCTGTGAGAAACCTTAACCGCACTGCACATTGTAGGGGCCAAGCACTTTTTGTCCTTGCATAGTCCGTTTTTTAGTTGTTTTTCGCATGAGGATGCTCTGAAATTAGCGGTAGGGCCGCCAACATCGTGAATATAACCTTTAAAATCGGGCATTTCGGTAATTATCTTTGCTTCATTAATAACCGATCTATGACTTCTTACACTGATTTGTCTACCCTGATGGTAGGCAAGTGCGCAGAAATTACAAGCACCAAAACAACCGCGGTTGTGAATTATGGAAAATTTAACTTCTTCAATACCCGGTACGCCGCCTAAAGCTTCGTAGCTTGGGTGATAGGTGCGCATAAAGGGTAAGGAATAGACCTTGTCCATTTCCTCAGTAGTAAGAGGTGGCATAGGCAGATTTTGGACAACGATTTTTTTACCGCATTTTTGAATTACTGTTTTTCCACTTAATGAATCATGCTCTTGCTGTTGGATTTTGCAGGAAATGGCATATTGTTCTTTTGATTTTTCGCTGTTTTGCGATACAAGTTCAAAAGAGGGACATTCTATAGAGTTGGGTATGGGTGAGAAATCTTTGCTGTCAACAGCATAACAAGTGCCTAAAATATCAATAATATCTTTTATTTTTTCACCGTTTTTAAGTCTTTTTGCAATTTCTAAAATGTGTTTTTCACCCATTCCATACATAAGCAAATCTGCGCCCGATTCCAAAAGTACAGAGGGACGCACACTATCACTCCAGTAATCATAATGGGCAAAACGTCTGAGTGATGCCTCAATACCACCTATTAAAATCGGGATATCGTTATAAAGAGAACGTAGCTTTTTAGTATAAACTGTAACTGCTCTGTCGGGTCTTGCTCCCGATTTTCCGCCCGCAGTATATGCATCGTCATTACGGCGTTTTTTAGCGGCAGTGTAATGCGCTACCATAGAGTCAATGTTACCGCTGTTAACAAGAAAAGCATATTTAGGCTTACCAAAACGTGTAAAATCTGCATCACTTCTGGGTTGGGGTATAATACAAACCTTAAAACCTCCGCTTTCAAGCACGCGCGAAATTATTGCTGTGCCGAAGCTTGGGTGGTCAACATAAGCGTCACCGGTCACAATAATAAAATCAGGCTCATTCCAACCGAATGCCTGCATTTCCTTTTTAGTTATAGGTAAAAATGGCATAATATCATCCTAAATTTAAATATACTTTATTATACAATATTTTTTATATTTCTACAAGGAGAATATATATGGAAAAG
>JAZNJT010000009.1:0-4625 GCA_045578145.1 Acutalibacteraceae bacterium | reverse complement strand
TGAGATACCATCTTGAGTGAGTTTGTAGGACATTCGCCAACGCAAACACCACAACCCATACAGTCAAGCGGAGAAACAGTCATAGTATAAGCATAACCCTTGTTGGTTACGAGCTTTTCTTTTTCTGCAATCTTGATATTTGCAGGAGCATTTGCCTTTTCATCAGCAGACAATGCGTAAGGACGGATTGTAGCATGAGGACAAACAAATGCACATTTATTACAACCGATACAGGTTTCATTATTCCACTCAGGAACCATAACAGCAACACCGCGCTTTTCGTGAGCAGCAGCGCCCTGTTCAAATGTACCGTCAGCATGGTCGATAAATGCAGAAACGGGGAGAGAATCTCCGTTCATAAGAGCTACAGGCTTCATAATTCCGTCAACCATCTTGTCAAGCTTAGTAGCGTCAGCTTTTGAAGCTGCTACAGCATCGTCGGTAGCATTAGCCCAGTCAGCTGGAACATCAATCTTAACGTAAGCGGTAGCACCTGCATCGATAGCCTTTTCGTTCATTTCAACGATTTCTTTACCCTTCTTCATGAACTTCTGAGCTTTTTCCTTCATATAGCCGATAGCCTCAGCCTCAGGAAGAACCTTAGAAAGTGAGAAGAATGCAGACTGAAGAACAGTATTTGTACGCTTGCCAAGACCGATTTCTGCTGCAAGGTCGATAGCGTTAACGGTATAAAGCTGAACATTGTTCTTAGCAATATAACGCTTAGCCTCAGCAGGCATATGCTTGTTAAGTTCTTCAGGAGTCCACTGGCAGTTGATAAGGAATACACCGCCGGGCTTAACGTCATTAACCATCTTGTAACCCTTGATTACATAAGAGGGGTTATGACAAGCAACGAAGTCAGCCTTATTGATATAGTAAGGACTCTTAATGGGTTTATCACCGAATCTCAAGTGAGAAATAGTGATACCGCCTGTTTTCTTAGAGTCATACTGGAAGTAAGCCTGAACATATTTATCAGTGTGGTCACCGATAATTTTAATAGAGTCTTTGTTAGCACCAACAGTACCGTCACCGCCGAGACCCCAGAATTTACATTCGATAGTGCCTTCTGCAGCAGTATTGGGAGCTTCTTCCTCAGGAAGAGAAAGACCTGTAACATCATCGTTGATACCCATTGTGAAGTTGTGCTTCGGATTTTCTGCTAATGACTTGAATACAGCGAAGATGCTTGAAGGAGGAGTATCCTTAGAGCCAAGACCGTAACGGCCGCCTACAACTGTATCAATCTTTCTGCCGGTAGCAGCTAAAGCTGCAACAACATCTAAATAGAGAGGCTCACCGAGAGCACCGGGTTCTTTTGTTCTGTCAAGAACAGCAATCTTCTTAACAGTAGAGGGGATAGCCTCAACGAGCTTTTCAGCAGAGAAAGGACGGTAAAGACGAACTTTAACAAGACCAACCTTTTCGCCTGCAGCTATCATGTAGTCAATAACTTCTTCTGCAACGTCACATACAGAGCCCATAGCAATGATGATGCGTTCAGCATCTTCTGCACCGTAGTAGTTGAAGAGCTTATAGTCAGTGCCGAGTTTAGCATTAACCTTATCCATATATTCCTCAACTATAGCGGGAACTGCATCGTAATACTTGTTGCAAGCTTCACGGTGCTGGAAGAAGATATCGCCGTTTTCGTGAGAACCACGCATTACGGGGTGTTCAGGATTAAGAGCGCGCTTACGGAAATCTGCAACAGCATCCATATCGCACATTTCTTTAAGGTCTTCGAAATCCCAAACCTGAATTTTCTGAATTTCGTGAGAAGTACGGAAACCGTCAAAGAAATTGAGGAAAGGAACGCGGCCTTTAATAGCTGCAAGGTGAGCTACAGCACCGAGGTCCATAACTTCCTGTGTATTTGTTTCTGCGAGCATAGCAAAGCCTGTCTGACGGCAAGCGTAAACGTCTGAGTGGTCGCCGAAAATATTAAGTGCGTGAGAAGCTACGCAACGAGCTGATACGTGGAATACGCAAGGGAGTAATTCACCTGCGATTTTATACATATTCGGGATCATAAGTAAGAGACCCTGAGAAGCGGTATAAGTAGTGGTAAGAGCGCCGGCATTAAGTGAGCCATGAACTGTACCTGCAGCACCTGCTTCAGACTGCATTTCGGAAACCTTAACGGTTGTGCCGAAGATGTTTTTGAGACCTTGAGCTGACCACTGGTCAACATAGTCTGCCATTGGACTGGACGGGGTAATAGGATAAATACCGGCTACTTCTGTGAACGCATAGGAAACGTGAGCAGCGGCATTGTTACCGTCCATAGTTTTGAACTTTCTGGACACAAAAATTCCTCCTAAATATAATTTTGAGAAATGAACTTTAAAAAGACATAAAAGCATTCTCATACGCATAATATAATACCACTTTTTTTTACATTTGTAAATAAAATATTTTAATTTTTAATATATTATCTAATATATAACATATAAATATTACAAAATTAGACATAAAATGCAAATCACGGAACGAAAAAAATGTTAAAAAAATATTTTTTTAAATTTTTTGAAAAAAGTGTTGACAAAACATTCTTGTTGTGGTATTATAGCAAAGTCGCCTGAGGGTGACACACAGTTGGTGTTGATTGCGGTGAGGGTCCACCTGTTCCCATACCGAACACAGAAGTTAAGCTCACTTGCGCTGAAAATACTTGGCGGGAAGCTGCCCGGGAAGATAAGTAGATGCCAACACAAAAGACACACAGTAAAACTGTGTGTCTTTTTTTATTGAAAAAACTGTTTTTTTGTGATAACATAAATATGACTTTTATATAAAAGGATAATGATACAATGAATAACAGAACTATTGCCGCTATTGCGACGCCGTTTGGAGACAGCGCTTTAGGGGTTATAAGAATTTCGGGCGATAAAGCTTTAGAAATTGCAGATAAGATTTTCTTTCCGTACTCACAAAAAAGATTGTGCAATTTTGAGGGCTATCAGGCGGCATACGGTGAGGTTAAAGAAAATGGCGCCATGCTTGATGATGCTGTAGCTCTTGTTTTCAGAGCTCCTCACAGCTTTACAGGCGAGGATACTGTAGAAATATCTGTTCATGGCGGAACTTTGATGCTTAAATCTGTGTTAAGAGTAATCCTTAAAAACGGTGCCTTTCTCGCAGAAGCGGGCGAGTTTACCAAAAGAGCTTTTTTAAACGGCAAGACCGATCTTACAAAAGCTGAAAGTATCATGGGACTCATATCTGCAAAGAGTAATGCCGAGCTTAAGCTTTCACGCGCGGCGCATACAGGCAGAATCTTTAAGAAGATAGAAAAGATTGAAAGCGATTTGATTTCTGCCGATGCATCTATTGCTGCTTTTTCGGATTATCCCGATGAGGATATTGAAGATCTGAATGTTGAGAATTTTTCTAAAATGTTAAATAACGCAAAGTATGAGCTCGAAGAAATGTTATCTACTTTTGATGCGGGAAAGGTTCTCAGAGAGGGTATTGATACAGCTATTGTAGGTAAGCCAAATGTTGGCAAATCCACCCTTATGAATATGTTGAGCGGTACAGAGCGTTCCATAGTAACTGAAATAGCAGGTACAACACGTGATGTTATTGAGGAAACTGTTGTAGTTGGCGAAATAACACTAAGACTTGCAGATACTGCAGGCATTCATAAAACCGAGGATACAGTTGAAAGTATAGGTGTAGAGAAGGCTAAACAGAGAATTGATACGGCACAGCTTTGTTTAGCGGTTTTTGATGCCACATCACCTTTAGATGATGAGGATTTAAGTCTTTTGAAACTATTAAACCGTGAAAATACTATAATAATTATTAATAAAACCGATTTGGAAAATAAAATTGATGTTTCCGCTTTTAAAGACTTTAGGGTTATAGAAGCATCTGCTAAAAATTCGGTGGGTTATGAAGATTTGGAAAAGCAGATAACCGAAATTTCGGGAACGGGAAACTTATCGCCAGAAAGCGTTGTATTAATGAACGAACGTCAGCGCGACTGCGCGGAGAGAGCGCTTGACGGTGTAGAAGAAGCACTTAATGCTCTTAATATGGGGCTTACTATGGATGCAGTTGGCGTTTGTGTTGATGATGCGCTGTCGGCACTTTTTGAGATGACAGGAAAACGCGTCACAAATGAAGTGACAGATGAAATATTCAGAAAGTTTTGTGTGGGCAAATAAAAATAAGGTTGGCGAAAGCCAACCTTATTTTTATTTAAATGTTATTTCACATCCTATATGCTTCTGTACCTCTGTAAGTCCTTCTGCCACAATTGCTTTAGTGCGCTCATAGGATTTTAAAGCCTTGTTAGCGGCTGCATCATCAAGTGAATATTTTGTGCTTCCCCAATCGGCACTTTCGAGAGGATAAATAGTATATAGATATCCTCCGCCGCCCTTATAGCGATTAACCCAAGTGGGAATTAAATTAACACTGTCGAGCGATATATCATTTTTATATTTTCTCAGAGTAAAACTGAAGAGCATACCGTCCTCAGTGTGACCTGTAGGACAACTGTCCATTATTTCCTGACGCTGATTAGAAACTGCGTTACCTGTGGAATAAACACATACGGTAGTATTTTGTCCGTCTTCTGAATGAATTAGTTCAATAGGCTCAATAACGTG
>JAZNJT010000008.1:0-7613 GCA_045578145.1 Acutalibacteraceae bacterium | reverse complement strand
GTTTATATCTGCGCACAAATCCTCAGCAATAGAAACAATTTCATTAAGCTTTGAAATATTATTTTCAAAAGTCTCAGAATTAATGCTTTGCAAAGCTTTTAAAGTGTTTTTAAGTAAAGTAATAGCGCCGTCTGTCTCATCATCACCTAAAAGGTAATTGCTTGATAAAGACAGTGTTTTTTGTGTTTGCTCAAAATTTTCGGCAACAGTAAGCTTTTGTTTTAAATCTTCTGTCTCACCGACCTTTATATCTGCATCCTCAAGCTCTTTAATTTGATATTTAAGAAGTTCGATTTTGCGTTGCTTTTCGTTTTGGTCGAATTCAAGTGACTGTAACTCTTTTCTTATACTGTTAAGCTTTTTAAATTCATCATAATATTCACTTAAAATCGCTAAGTTACAAGCAACAGCATCAATAAAACCACAATGCTTATCAGGATTTAATAGAGCTTGATTATCATGTTGTCCGTGAATATTTATTAGAAATGCTGAAATTTCACGCAAATCACCTGCGGTTGCAGGTTTTCCGTTTATCTTAATTAAACCTTTTCCTGAAATGCTTAGTTTCCGTGTAATTAAAATATTGCCGTCACTGTCAGGTAAAACATCAAGATTCTTAAGATTTTTTAAAGTAAGTTTCGAAAAATCACCAAAAAGAGCAGAAACCTCACCGTAATCACAGCCTGAACGTATAAGGTCTTTTGAGGTTCTTTCCCCCAATACTGCATTGATTGCATCAATAATTATTGATTTGCCGGCACCCGTTTCACCGGTTAAAACATTAAAACCCTCGGTAAATTCGATATCCGATTTTTCAATAACCGCAATATTTTCAATATGTAAATACTTTAACATAAATCCTTACCGCCGATTATAATAAATCATTAAGACTATCGCACAATAGCTTAGATTGTTCAGTGCCTTGGGTTACGATAATTATTGTATCATCGCCTGCAAGTGAGCCAAGCATCATATCACCGAACAACTCGTCGACCGCAACACAGGCACTTGAAGCCATACCGATATCACATTTAATAACAACATTGTTTAGCGAATATTTAATGCTTTTAACAGCACGAACAAAAAGCTCATGATAGTGGCTATAGTTTTTAGCACCCAAATTATCGCTTTTATTAGGCAAATAACGGTAATTACCGTTTGAATCTCTGCCCTTTGCAAGCTTTAATTCTTTGATATCGCGCGAAATTGTAGATTGGGTTACATCAAAGCCCATTTCTTTAAGACCGCACAGTAAATCATCTTGAGTAAGACATATTTTTTGTGAAATTAATTCTAAAATTTTCTTTTGTCTGTTACTTTTCAAATCAAATACTCCTTGAATCTTTAAATTTATAAGAAAGTGTTTTATAAAAAGAACGCTCATTAAGTCGTATAAGCTGTGCATAATTTGGTGAATGTTTAATAACAATTTCTGTGTGAGGTTTAATTGCCGTTACTTTCCTACCGTCAACTGTAAGATATATGTCAGTGCGTTTTTTTGAAAATGCTTTAAGGCGAATTATATTGTTTGCACCAAGTAATATTGGTTTAGCTGATAACGAATGTGAACAAATAGGTGTTATACAAAAACTTTCGGTCAGTGGATCAATGATAGGACCTCCTGCAGACATTGAATAACCTGTAGAACCAGTTGGGGTAGAAACTATAAGACCGTCAGCTCGGTAGTTAATAGAATCGGAACCAACTGTTACCGAAATATCAATAATTCTCGAAATAAAACCGCTTGTAACAACAGCATCATTAAGTGCATTAAATTCACTTGTTTTTTCACCGTTTTCGAGGATTTCAACAGTTAGCATCATACGTTTTTCTATTAAATATTCTTTGGATTTCAGCTTTGATATAAGCGAAAGTTCGTTCTGTTCGATATTTGCAAGATAACCCATTCTACCTGCGTTTATGCCTAAAACAGGCTTATTATCAAGTGCGGCACGTTTGGCATATCTGATGATTGTACCGTCACCGCCGATTGTTATAATAATATCTGCGATTTCATAAAGCTTATCTTCAGGTACGAGTTTGAAATCAGTTGCGCAAACGCTATCAGGTAAATAAGCTTCAATATTTAATGTTTTTAAAAGATTACCAAGTTTCTCGACAACCTCGGAAGAACCCCGTTTATCAAGATTTGGTAAAACGCCAACAACCATCACTGACTCTCCTTTAATTCTTTATAAGATAAATCAACAATTTCCTCGGCGGAAATTTTAGCAAGATTTTCGAAATTATCAGTTTTTTTGATATAGCAAAGATATTCTATGTTTCCTTCTGGTCCTTTAATCGGTGAATAGTCAAGACCTAACAACGTGAACTTATTTTTACTTATTTCATCAATTATTTTACGTATAACTGATATATGTACATTTTTGTCTCTTACAACGCCCTTTTTTCCTACATTTTCTTTACCAGCCTCAAATTGAGGTTTGATAAGGCAAACTGCAGTACCGCAATCCTTAAGCAATTCACGCATTACAGGGAAAATTAAGGATAATGATATAAATGAAACATCAACAGAAGCAAAGTCTAATTCATCGGGTACTTGTTCTTTTGTAACATACCTAAAATTAGTTCTTTCAAGATTAACAACACGTTCATCGGTTCTGAGCTTCCAAGCAAGCTGTCCGTAACCAACATCTATAGAGTATACCTTTTCGGCGCCGTTTTGAAGCATACAATCAGTGAAACCGCCTGTTGAAGCGCCAATATCTGCACATATAAATCCGTCTAAAGATAATGAAAAGGATTTAACCGCTTTTTCAAGTTTCAAACCGCCGCGGCTTACATATTTTAATGTTTCTCCCCTAACCTCAATAACATCGTCAGGCTTAATAAAAGCACCCGCCTTATCTGATTTTTGGTTGTTAACATAAACTATACCTGACATTATAAGAGCTTTTGCTTTTTCACGGCTCTCGCAAAAGCCTTTTTCAACAAGAACTACATCAAGTCTTAATTTTTCTGCCATTTTTACTCCTTATTATTTAATGCTTCCAGCATTGATTTGCTGTCAAGTTTTAATTTATTTAAAGAACTTTCAACGCTTGCAGCCGAAACAAAATTACCGTCAATAGCATGAATTTTAAATTTACCGCGAAAGCCTTTTTCAACAAGCTTGGTTGCAAAATGTTCGGCAATAGAGCCACTTTTAATGCTTTCCTCAAAGAAATGAATTTCATCGAAGTCCATTGAAATATCAATGGCTTTTTCATTAATGGGAAATATTTTATTAAGCTTCAAAATTGTTATATCATGGTATTCAGCTAAAACTTTTGAAGCCTCGCTAAAAAGTCTTCCATAGGTAATAATAGCTGTTTTATTTCCGTTGCCAATAACAGAAAAGTCATTTTTGAGGTCGAATTCCAAACAGGTTTTTTCGGTACCGCGTGGATATCTAATAGCACAAATTTCGTCTATTTCAGAGCTTTTGTTTATACGATATTCAAGTTCCTTGTAGGTGGTTGGTGAATAAATATTCATTTTAGGTATAAGAGTTAAATATGAAACATCAAAGATACCTTGGTGGGTTTCTCCGTCCTCACCTACAACACCCGCTCTGTCAATCAGCAGTCTTAAATTAAAATCACCTATAGCCATATCGTGAATTATTTGGTCAAAACCGCGTTGTAAAAATGTGGAATATACTAAGAAATACGGTTTCATACCGCGAGAAGCTAATCCGGCACCGAAAGTGACTGCATGCTGTTCAGCAATACCAACATCAAAAAATCTATCATTATGCTTTTTAGCAAAATTTTTAAGTCCGGTTCCCTCGGTCATAGCAGCTGTGATAGCGCAAATTTTACAGTCACCGTCTGCAAGTAAGGTCAAAGTATCACCCGCCACCGATGAGAAATTTTTTGATGTTGATGAATTTGTGCCTTCGTTCAGATTAAATGACGATACACCGTGATAATTTTTAGGACTTTTTTCTGCAAAATAATAACCTTTTCCCTTCTTTGTGATAACGTGTACTAAAGAGGGTTTATTATATGACTGAGCAATTTTAAAAAGGCTTTCCATATCTTTAATATTATGTCCGTCAACAGGGCCTAAATAGTTAAATCCAAGACTTGAAAAGATATTTTTGCGGTATACAATACCTTTTAAAATTTCTTTTATTAAATAAACAAAGCGGTAAAGCGCTTTACCGATAACGGGTGTTTTGAGCAAAAAGTTGCTTATTGCAAATTTAAAATTATGATATTTTGTGCGGTTACGCATTTTTGCAAGAGCAAATGCAAGTGAACCAACATTTTTTGAAATTGACATTTTATTATCGTTCAAAACAACAATAAAATTACCTTTACTGCCACCCGCATTGTTAAGTGCTTCATAAGCCATACCGCCTGTCATAGCACCGTCCCCAATAACAGCAACTGACGTACCCTCATCACCGCTTAGCATTTTAGCTTTATAAATGCCATAAGCTGCGGAAATAGAATTACTGCTGTGACCTGTAATAAAAGGGTCGTGCTCGCTTTCGGTCGGCTTCATAAATCCTGAAATGCCGTCTTCGGTTCTAAGAGTGCCAAAAACCGAAAATCTGCCTGTTAATAATTTATGAGTATAGCATTGATGTCCTACATCAAATATAATTGCATCTTTTGGTGAAGAGAATGCTCTGTGTAAAGCCACAGTCAATTCGACTGATCCGAGATTAGAAGCTAAATGTCCGCCGTTTTTCGAAACAGTATCCATAATACAGCTTCTTATTTCTTCGCATAAAGTCACGGTGTCACCGAAATTCAGTTGTTTTATATCTTCTGGGGATTTGATTTTACTTAAAATCGGATATTCCACCGTTTCACTTCCTTTAATAATTTCTTTTAAGCAAGTATTCTGTTAGAACATTTAAAACAGTTTTGTCACCGTCAAACTTATTAAGTGACTCGAGCGCACTCTCGGTAAACTGTTTTGCATAGTCTTTTGCTTTTTCAATACCCAACAATGTTACAAAAGTGGTTTTACAGTTCTTTTCATCACTGCCTACAGGTTTTCCAAGCGTTTTTTCATCAGCAGTGCAGTCGAGTATATCATCAATTATCTGAAAAGCCACACCTAAATCTCTGCCGTAATTATTGGCATATTTCAGTGTTTGGTCATCGGTTTTACCCGCTGCAATACATCCTAAAATAGCAGCAGCAATAAGCAGACCTGATGTTTTTCTTGAATACATATCAAGAAGTTCTGAAGTGTCGGGCTTAGTTTTTTCAAACTGTAAATCAAGCACTTGACCGCCTATCATTCCGTGAAAACCGGAAAGTGTAGCTAAATAGTTAACAGCTTTGACAATTCTGTCATTCGGCAAATCAGAAATAGAAACGACTTTAAAAGCCTCGGTTAAAAGTGTATCTCCTGCAAGTAATGCAATATCCTCGCCAAAGGCTTTATGGCAGGAAGGTTTACCACGGCGCATATCGTCATTATCCATACAAGGTAAATCATCATGGATAAGCGAATAGGTATGAATCATTTCAAGCGCCACAGCAAAATTTAAAGCATCCTCTTTTTTACCGCCTAAAAGCTTACAGAATTCCAAAGTAATTGTAGGTCTTATTCTTTTGCCGCCTAAAAGTAAGCTATATCGTGCAGCTTCAAATACTTTTGAATACGGATAGTCCTCAAGAGGTAATAATTCATCAATTTTATTATCAATTAATTCTCTGTATTCTTTTAAAATGTTTTCTATCATAGATTATTATTCCTCGGTAATTTCGGTTAAATCAGTGATTTTTTTCTCAGCATTATCAAGAGCCTCACGACAATCATTGATATGTTTCATTCCCTCTTCAAAAAGCTCAATAGATTTATCAAGGGTACATTCGCCGTTTTCTAATTGTGTTATTATTTTTTCCAATGAAAGTAATGATTCTTCAAAATTAGTATTTTTATCGGTCACTGGTATCACCTCAAATTATTTTTTGTCCTTAACATTGCAAATAAGATTACCGTCACTAAAAGTAAGTTTAATTTCATCACCGATATCAGCATCATTAACTGAATTTAACGGCAAACTGTTTTTACTAACGGCTGCGTATCCGCGTGTCAAGGTTTTTAGCGGACTTAAAGTATCTAATCGGAAAATTAATTCTTTAAATTTTGTTTGCTTTTTATTAATAAAATCTTTTTCTAAAAAGCAAAGCAAATCACAAGCTTTATCAAGTTTTTCAAATCTCTCATTAATTATATAATTTTTTGGATTTTTAAAAATAAGGTTATTCTCAATCTTTTCGAGACGAGTTTTATTTAACGTAAAGTTTGATTTTAATAAAGATTTAAGAGTTGAATAGTGCTTATTGAGCTTAGCTTTTATTTCTAAAATATCAGGAACTGCAAGTTCGGCGGCAGCAGACGGTGTAGGCGCCCGCAAATCAGAAACAAAGTCACAAATTGTAAAATCAGTTTCGTGACCGACAGCAGATATTACAGGTACAGGCGATTCATAAATTTTTCTTGCTAATATTTCATCGTTAAATGCCCATAAATCTTCAATAGAACCTCCGCCTCTGCCAATAATTATAACATCGGCAACACATAATTCATAAAGTTTATCAAGAGCTGTACACATAGAAGGTACTGCAAGCTCGCCTTGAACAGAAACAGGACACAGAATAATCTCTGTTAATGGCCAACGTCGGCCTAAAATATTTAAAATATCTTGTATAGCAGCACCTGTAGGCGAAGTTACAACAGCAATTTTTTTAGGAAATTTAGGTATTGGACGTTTGTTTTCAACTGAAAACATTCCCTCTTTTTGAAGGCGTTCTTTAATTTGTTCAAATTTAAGAGCAATATCTCCAAAACCATCGGTATGCATTTCTTCTGCATAAAATTGATATTGACCGTCTTTTTCATATAATGAAACTCTTCCCTTTAAAACAACTTGCATACCGTCTTTTGCTTCAAATAAAACCTTTTGCGTATTAGCCCTGAACATAACGCATCGAATAGCGGCATCGTTATCCTTTAAGGTGAAATACCAATGACCGCTTTGGTAATGGTTTTTAAAATTTGAAAGCTCACCTGTAACGCAAATGTTATTAAGTCTTATATCACCCTCAATGAGCGAGCGGACATAAAAATTAAGCTGTTTTACACTTAGTGTATTTAAATTTTCCATTTTACAGTGTTTTTGCAACGGTTGAAAGAATTCCGTTAATAAAAGCGGAATCTTCTTTTGTTGCATATTTTTTGCAAATCTCAACCGCTTCGTTAATTGAAACCGAAACAGGAATTTCTTCGTAATATTTCATTTCAAAAAGAGCAAGTCTTAAAAGCGATAAAGCAGTTTTTGAAATTCTCTCGATTTTCCAACCAACAGAATTTACAGAAATTATAGCATCAATTTCGGTTAAGTTTTCATATACACCGAAAAAAACCTTTTTAATATATTCGTCAGGCTCTAAATCGCGAACCTCACAAGCTAATTCTAAAATTTCTTCAACACTACTGTCACTGAATAACTTTTCGAAAATCAGAATAAAAGCTTCTTCCCTTGCCTGTTTTCGTGTCATAATCCTATCACCTTTGATATAAATATAATAATTAAAATAATTATACACTTAAATATGCATAATTTCAAGCATTATTCA
>JAZNJT010000007.1:0-15322 GCA_045578145.1 Acutalibacteraceae bacterium | reverse complement strand
AGAGGCGGTGGTCATTTTAGTGGCAGAATTACTGCGGCATTAGTAGCGGTAGGCGCTATAGCAATTTCATATTTAAAGCAGAAAAACATACATATCGGAACTCATATTTCACGTTGTGCGGGTATTGACGATATAGCTTTTAGTGACTACAAAGCGGATATCGATTCCTTAAACGGTAAACAATTTGCTACTTTAGATGATACAAAAGCAACACTTATGCAAGAAAAAATTATGGAAGCGAGAGTTAACGGCGACAGTGTAGGCGGTATTTTGGAAACCGCTGTGATAGGATTGCCTGTAGGTCTCGGCGAGCCGTGGTTTGACAGTGTAGAAAGCCTTTTATCACATGCACTTTTTTCTATTCCTGCCATAAAGGGTGTAGAGTTTGGAAGGGGCTTTGGTATTGCAGATATGAAAGGCAGCACCGCTAATGACTGTTTTTATATAGATGGCGATACTGTTAAAACCAAGACAAATAATAATGGCGGTATAAACGGCGGTATTACAAACGGTATGCCAGTAATTTTCAGGTGTGCTGTAAAGCCGACACCAACGATATCTATACAACAGCAAACGGTTGATTTCAAGAAGATGGAAGATACTGCACTGTCTTTGGGCGGAAGACACGACCCTTGTATTGTTCACAGAGCAAGGGTTGTGGTTGATAGTATTACGGCACTTGTAATATGTGATTTGGTGAGCTAATATGCAGTATGGTTTAATCGGTGAAAAATTAGGACACAGCTTTTCGAAAATAGTTCACTCAAAACTAGCAGATTATGATTACGAATTAAAGGAAATAGCAAAGTCTGACCTTGAAACTTTTATGAAATGCAAGGATTTCAAGGCTATTAATGTTACAATTCCTTATAAGGAAACCGTAATAAAATATCTTGACAGTATTGATGAACTATCGAAAAAAATCGGCGCAGTTAATACTATTGTCAATAAGAACGGAAAGCTTTACGGATACAATACCGACTATTTGGGACTTAAAGCTTTAATCGAAAAAACAGGTATCCAAATTAAGAATAAAAAGGTTTTGATTTTGGGTAGCGGCGGCACTTCTAAAACCGCTTTTGCAGTGGCAGAAAGTATGTCGGCATCAGAAATCCTAAGGGTTTCGCGCACCAAAAAAGAAAATATTATTACCTATAAGCAAGCGGTAACGGAGCATAATGATGCTGAAATTATTATAAATACTACACCTGTGGGAATGTATGACAAAATCGGTGTTTTACCGATAGACATTGGGACTTTTGAAAGGCTTGAGGGTGTAATAGATGCGGTTTACAATCCTTTAAGCTCGGCATTGGTTTGTGAGGCTCGTAAAAGGGGTATTAAGGCTAGCGGCGGACTTTATATGTTAGTATCCCAAGCGGCTTTTGCAGCGGAAAAGTTTTTAAATCTTCAAATGCCAAAATCGGATATTCAAAAGGTTTATGTCGATATTTTAAATAAAAAGAAAAATATTGTGCTAATAGGTATGCCATCAAGCGGAAAAAGTACGGTAGGTATGCTGTTAGCAAAGGAACTTAATAAGCAGTTTATTGACACTGACAGTGAAATAGAAAGACTGTCGAGAATGGAAATACTAAAAATTTTTGAAAAATACGGTGAAGCACATTTCAGAGAATTAGAATCTATGGTTATTGCGAATATGTCCCTAAAGCAAAATGCTGTTATTGCAACAGGCGGCGGAGCGGTATTAAATGCAAGAAATATAGAGCTTTTAAAGGAAAACGGATTTGTGGTTTTTTTAGACAGAAGTATCGAAAAACTTATAACCACTGAGGATAGACCGCTTTCAAGCACAAGAGAGGCGCTAGAAAAAAGATATAACGAAAGATATGATATTTACTGCTCGTCGGCAGACTTAATTGTTGATGCTAACGGTAGTATAGAAGAAAATGCAAACAAGATAAAAGAAGGATTTATTAATGAAAATCTTAGTAATTAACGGACCAAATATTAATATGTTAGGTTTAAGAGAACCCAATATTTACGGAAGCGAAAGCTTTAAAACCCTTTGCGATAAAATCGAAACTTATGCTGAAGAAAAGGGAATAGAGGTAAAACTTTATCAGTCTAACCATGAGGGCGATTTGGTGGACGTAATTCAAAAAGCTTACGATGTGTTTGACGGTATTGTTATAAATCCAGGTGCATATACGCATACAAGTGTAGCATTGTTAGATGCCGTAAAAGCGGTTTGCATACCTACGGTTGAGGTGCATATTTCCGATGTTTCTGTGCGTGAGGATTTCAGACAGATAAGCTATATAAGGCTTGCCTGTAAAAAAACAATAATGGGTCACGGGATAAACGGATATCTTGAAGCAATAGATTTTTTGGCAGGCGAATAAAATGACGGTTGTATTCAAAAAGAGTAAAGCAAAAGGCAGCGTATCTGCACCGCCGTCAAAAAGTATGGCACACAGATATTTGATTTGCGGCGCGTTTTCGAAAAAGAGTGAAATTTGCGGAGTCAGTTTTTCAAATGATATAAAAGCAACTCTTAGTTGTCTTGAAGCCTTGGGAGCAGATATAAAAATCAATAAAAATAGTGTTTCTATAGGTAGACTTGATATAAACTATACCCCTAAAAAAACACTTTTTTGCAATGAATCGGGTAGCACCTTAAGGTTTTTAATTCCTATTTGTCTGCTTTTTGATAAAGAAATAACGCTTAGTGGAACAAAAAGGCTTTTTAGCCGCTCACTTTCGGTATATGAGCAGATTTGCAAGGAGCAAGGCATACATTTTGACTTAAAAGAGGATAGCCTTACAGTTTGCGGAAAGCTCAAAAGCGGCAAATATTCTGTTAGAGGTGACATTTCAAGTCAATTTATAAGCGGACTTATTTTTGCCCTCTCTATGCTTGAAGAAGACAGTGAAATTGAAATTACAGGCAAGGTGGAAAGCGGCTCTTATTTAGACCTTACTGTTGCCGCTTTAAATGATTTTGGTGTTAATGTTAAGCGCAAGAGTGAGCGTATAATTTTTGTAGGCGGTAAAAACACTTATAAATCAACTGAAATTAAGGTTGAGGGTGACTACTCAAATGCTGCATTTTTAGATGCATTCAACCTATTTGGTGGAGATGTAAGTGTCGTTAATTTAAAGGAAACCTCTGTTCAGGGTGACAGGGTTTATAAAAATTTATTTAGGCTTTTAAGTAATGGCTGTCCCACAATAGATATATCTGACTGCCCTGATTTAGCACCTATTTTAATGGCGGTAGCGGCGGCTAAAAACGGCGTTGTGCTAGAGGGTACAAAACGGCTTAAAATAAAAGAAAGCGACCGCGGTGTTGCTATGCAAGAAGAACTTTCTAAGCTTGGTTGTTTGGTTTTAATTCAAGATAATAGAATAACCGTTGCAAAGTGTAAGTTGAAAATTCCGAATGAGCCAATTCACTCTCACAATGATCACAGAATTGTTATGGCTATGAGCGTTTTGCTAAGTCTTACAGGCGGTGTTATAGAGGGGGCAGAAGCGGTAACAAAAAGCTATCCTGATTTTTTTCAGGATTTAAAAGCTTTAGATATAGAGGCGAATATAGAGTGAAATTAATTAAAAAAGTGAACATTTTAATAGTAGGTTTAGGTCTGCTTGGCGGTAGCTATGCTAAAGGTCTTAAAAGATTGGGTTTTAAGGTTACTGCAATTACAAAGGATAGTTCTTCGGTTGAATATGCTATTAAAAATGGGATTATCGATTACGGTACAACCAAAATAGAGCCTAGTTTAATAGGTGAAGCGGATTTAGTTATATTTGCGCTTTACCCTCATATTTTTAAGGAATGGATAAGCGCTAATCAGCAGTATTTTAAAAGCGGTGCAGTGCTTACCGATGTTACTGGTGTTAAGGGTAATATTGTAAGAGATATTCAAAAAATTTTAAGAGAAGATGTTGAATTTATTGCCGCACACCCAATGGCAGGTAAAGAGGTTTCGGGTGTGGAAAATAGCGATGATGCTATTTTTAAGGGTGCAAACTATATTGTAGTCCCCACCGAAAAAAACTCCCCTGAGGCTATCGAGCTTTGCAGAAATTTAGGCGAGCTTTTGGGTTTTAAGCAGGTTGCAGAGCTTACGGTTGAAGAACACGATAAAATGATAGCCTTTTTATCACAGCTGACTCACTGTATTGCAGTATCGCTTATGTGCTGTAACAACACACCGGGTATGGAAGCTTATACGGGTGACTCTTTTAGAGATTTAACAAGAATAGCCCGTATTAATGATGAAATGTGGAGTGAGCTTTTCCTTTCAAACCGTGAGGATTTGCTGTGCGAGATGGAGAAATTCAAAGTTTCCTTTGATGAACTATATAATAAAATTAAAAATGGCGATCGTGAGGGTATGCGCGAAATGATGCGTCTTTCTACAACACGCCGAAAACTTTTTGACAAGAAATAGGAGCACCTAAAATGGAATTTTTGAGAAAACTACCTATTCCTCAACAGATTAAAAACCGTTATCCCGTAACTGAGGAATTAAAAACAATAAGGGATAAAAGAGAAGATGAACTAAAAGCAATATTCAGGGGTGAAAGCGATAAGTTTTTGTTAATTATCGGTCCTTGCTCAGCAGATAATAAGGAAGCAGTGCTTGACTATATTTCAAGACTTCGCACTGTTCAAGATGAGGTTAAGGACAAAATTTTCATTGTACCTCGCATATATACAAATAAACCGCGCACCACAGGTGATGGATATAAGGGTATGCTTCATCAGCCTAACCCCGATGAGCGACCTGATATGCTAAATGGAATACTTTCTATCAGAGATTTGCATATGTCTGCTTTAAAGGATTACGGTTTCACTTGTGCTGATGAAATGCTTTATCCTGAAAATTACCGTTATTTATCAGATTTGTTAGCATACGTTGCAATAGGCGCGCGCTCGGTTGAAAATCAACAGCACAGGCTGACAGCAAGTGGAATAAATGAGCCGGTGGGAATGAAAAACCCGACAGGCGGCGACCTTTCTATTATGATGAATTCTATCACTGCTGCACAGCATAGTCACACCTTTATTTATCGCGGTTGGGAAGTAAAAAGCAGTGGTAACCCTTATGCTCACGCAATTATGCGCGGATACACGGATTTTACTGGTAAATATGTTTCTAACTATCATTATGAGGACTTAGTAAAGCTTAACGAATTATATGCTAACACAAATCTTTTGAATCCCTCTGCGGTAATAGATGCAAACCACGCCAATTCGGGTAAGCAGTATCTTGAACAGATAAGAATTGCTAAGGATGTTGTTTACAGCTGTAATCATAATAAGGATATAAGAAAGCTTGTAAAAGGACTAATGATTGAAAGTTATATTGAAGACGGCGCACAAAAAATCGGTGAGCATGTTTACGGAAAATCTATAACGGATGCTTGCTTGGGATGGGAAAAAAGCCGAGATTTAATTTATAAAATTGCCGATACATTGGTATAAGAAGTTAAGGATAGCAAAAGCTATCCTTATTTTTTGTTAAAACTATTTACAATTAAACCTGTTTTGTGGTACAATGCTATAAGTAATATTTTAAAATAGGAGTAGTATATGTCCTTTCCACTTGAAAAGATAAGAAATTTTTGTATTGTAGCCCATATTGACCACGGAAAATCCACATTGGCTGACAGATTGTTAGAGCTTACTCAATCGGTAGCTCAACGCGATATGGAAGAACAGATTTTAGACAGTATGGATTTAGAACGTGAGCGCGGCATTACAATTAAAGCCCATGCCGTAACCCTTTATTACAAGGCTAAGGATGGGGAAGAATATGAACTTAATCTAATTGACACTCCAGGTCACGTTGACTTTAATTATGAGGTTTCACGTTCTCTTGCAGCGTGTGAGGGTGCAGTACTTATAGTTGATGCTTCACAGGGAATAGAAGCTCAGACACTTGCGAACACATATTTGGCGGTAGACCACGGACTTGAAATACTACCCGTTATTAACAAGATTGATTTGCCCTCTGCAGAGCCTGAACGTGTAAAACAGGAGATAGAAGATGTAATCGGTATTCCTGCCGATAATGCGCCTCTTATTTCTGCTAAGACGGGCATTAATGTTGAAGAGGTGCTAGAAAAAATTGTTACCGAAATACCAGCTCCTAAAGGTGACGGTAGTGCACCGCTTTCGGCACTTATTTTCGATTCTTACTATGACCCATATAAAGGCGTTGTGGTTTATTTCAGAGTTATGGGTGGCAGAATAAAAAGCGGTGACAGAATAAGAATGATGGCAACAGGCGCCGAGTTTGATATAGTTGAAATAGGAAGAAAAAGAGCCACAAGTCTTGAACCCTGTGATGTTCTTGAGGTGGGCGAGGTTGGTTATCTTTCAGCATCTATTAAAACTGTTAGTGAAGCGCGTGTGGGTGATACAATTACACTATGCAGTAATCCTGTTGAAAATGCACTTGAGGGATATAGAAAGGTTAATCCCGTTGTTTTCTGCGGTATTTACCCAGCTGACGGCGCAAAGTATCCCGACCTTAGAGATGCTTTGGAAAAGCTACAGTTAAATGATGCATCCTTACTTTTTGAGGCAGAAAGTTCAAACGCTTTAGGCTTTGGTTTCCGTTGCGGATTTTTAGGTCTTCTTCATATGGAAATAATTCAGGAAAGATTAGAGCGCGAGTATAACTTAGACCTTGTAACTACTGCACCGAGTGTTGAATATAAATTCTTGTTAACCTCAGGTGAGGAGGTAACGGTTGATAACCCAACAAATTATCCTGACCCTGCGGTAATTGCCGAGGCATTAGAACCTGTTGCAGATGTTCATATTTACAGTCCAAGTGAGTACGTGGGAACTATTATGCAACTTTGTGAGGAACGCCGCGGCTTTTATACCGATATGAAATATATGGGGGATAGGGTTGACATTCATTATGTAATGCCAATGGGTGAAATAGTTTATGACTTCTTTGACGCTTTAAAATCGCGAACAAAGGGATATGCAAGTTATGATTATGAAACTAAGGGCTATGAAAAATCAAAGCTTGTGAAGCTTGATGTAATGCTTGCAGGTGATGTTGTGGATGCTCTCTCATTTATTGTTCATAGCGATAATGCATATTCAAGAGCAAGAAAGATAGCTGAAAAGTTAAAGGATTATATTCCGCGTCAGCTTTTTGAGGTGCCGATTCAAGTTGCTGTTTCGGGCAAAATTATTGCTCGTGAAACTGTAAAGGCAATGCGCAAGGACGTGCTCGCAAAGTGCTACGGCGGTGATATTACCCGAAAGAAGAAACTACTTGAAAAGCAAAAAGAGGGTAAAAAACGAATGAGAAGATTAGGCTCGGTAGAAGTGCCTCAAGAGGCATTTATGGCTGTGCTTAAGCTTGATGAATAGAGGAGAAACAATGCAAGACAGAAAAACAGCGCGCAGAAGAGCAATTATCAGAAGAATATTTTTTGGCGGTTGCTTTTTAAGTTTAGCAATTTTGATAGGGATTATTGTTTTTGTTACAAATGCAATAATAACTGAAGATACTGATAATGATTTTTCTTCAAAGCAAGAAAGCTCAGCTGTGTCTGAGATTACATCTTCCAAAACAGAAGAAATTGTAAGTAGCGGTCCTACACTGGTAACAATGGGTGGACATACGCTTGATGCAGATTTTAGTATGTTGCTTCTTGTTAATGCTCAAAATCCCTTACCTGATACTTATGACAGTGAGGTAAGGGCAAGCCTTGTTGAAATAGACAAGCAGTATCGAAATAATGATAATGTAACACAAATTCATAAGGATGTTTATCCATATATTACGGCTATGGTAGACAATGCCCAAAAAGACGGGGTTGATTTAAGGGTTTGGTCGCCTTTTAGAAGTTATGCTATACAAAATGATTTGTTTAACAAACAGGTAGCACGTGTCGGCGGAGATGAGCAAAAAGCTGCAACGGTTGTGGCACGTCCGGGCACCAGTGAGCATAACACAGGTCTTTGCGCCGATTTTAATATGGCAAGCGATAGATTTGAAACCACCGAAATGTATAAATGGATGGTAGAAAACGCTGAGGATTACGGATTTGTAATGCGTTATTCGGCAGAAAAACAGTCTATAACGGGTGTGATTCATGAGTCTTGGCATTGGCGTTTTGTGGGAATTAATAATGCAAAGCAAATGAACAAGCTGGGCATGTGTCTAGAAGAATATGTTCAGTATTTAGATAAGCAGAATTAAGAGGAGAAACATGAAAAAAATAGGATTTGACAATGAAAAATATATAAATCTGCAATCGCAGAATATCAGGGATAGAATTGCAAAATTTGGCGGCAAGTTATATATGGAGTTTGGCGGTAAACTTTTTGACGATTACCATGCGGCAAGAGTATTGCCGGGTTTTGAGCCTGACGCTAAGGTTAAAATGCTTATGGAGCTTAAGGACGAGGCTGAAATTGTAATCGTTATAAATGCTGATGCAATTGAAAAGAATAAGCGCCGCGGCGACCTTGGTATAACCTATGACCTTGATACACTGCGTCTTATAGATGCTTTCAGAGAAATAGGACTTTATGTGGGCAGTGTGGTTATCACATGCTATACGGGTCAGCCCTTGGCTGAGGTATTTGAAAAAAGACTTATCTCTTTAGGCATTAAGGTTTACAGACATTATCCTATAAAGGATTATCCCTCAAATATTCCGCTTATAGTAAGTGACGACGGTTTTGGTAGAAATGATTATATTGAAACCGAGCGTAAGCTTGTTGTGATAACAGCACCCGGTCCGGGCAGCGGCAAAATGGCCACCTGTCTTTCTCAGCTTTACCACGAGCATAAAAGAGGCATAAAGGCGGGTTATGCAAAGTTTGAAACCTTCCCTATATGGAGTATTCCGCTTAAGCATCCCGTAAATGTTGCTTACGAGGCAGCAACTGCCGATCTTAACGATGTTAATATGATAGACCCGTTTCATCTTGAAGCTTACAATGAAAAGGCGGTTAATTACAACCGCGATATTGAAATTTTTCCTGTACTTAATGCTATTCTTGAAACAATACTCGGTGAGTCACCTTATAAAAGTCCAACCGATATGGGTGTGAATATGGCAGGCTTTGCAATATGCGATGATGAGGTTGTAAGAAATGCGGCTTGTCAAGAGGTGCTAAGAAGATACTATGCGGCAACTGTTAGCGCCAGACAAGGTATGGGCGAGAGCGCCGATGTTGCAAAAATAGAGCTACTTATGAAGCAGGTAGGGGTTACTGTTAACGATAGACCTGTGGTAAAAGCGGCTCTTCAAAAGGCTGAGGCAACAGGTGGTCCCGCAGTAGCTATAGAGCTTGAAAACGGCAAAATAATCACGGGTAAAACCTCAAGCCTTCTTGGTGCATCATCATCTTTGCTTCTAAATGTGCTTAAAGAGTTAGCAGGAATACCCGATGAGGCAAATCTTATTTCGCCCACAATTATCGAACCTATTCAAAAACTTAAAACAGAAATTTTAGGTAACCATAACCCAAGACTTCATACAGATGAGATACTCATAGCCTTATCAATATGCGCGGCCACAAGTGAGGACGCTAAAAAAGCGCTTGACAGCGCATACAAGCTCAAAGGTTTGGAGGCACATTCTACTGTTATACTTTCCCGTGTTGATGAAAATGTTTTCAGAAAACTCGGAGTGAATATAACCTTTGAACCAAAGTATCAGACTAAAAAACTTTATCATAATTAATTTTTAGCAGAGATAGAAATCAACTATCTCTGCTTTTTTAATGTAATTTCATGTGAAAAAAGATGATAAGTATCCAAAATTAATTTCGCATTAATATTATTTTTCGTGTAATAATATTCTGGGTGAATAGCTTGAAAAACAATATTAAAAAGGTTATTGCGGATTTTTTATTCTGGACTGTAGGTTGTTTTATTTATGCTTCGGCGGTTACAATGTTTATCTCGGGAAATGAAATCTCTCCGGGCGGAATAACAGGTATTGCCACGGCTTTTGGATATGTTTTTAATATCCCAAGCGGTATACTGCTCTTTTTACTTAATATACCAATACTTATTTTAGGTTTTATTAAGTTTGGCGGAGTGTTTATTATAAAAACGGCAATAGCATCAAGTCTTTTATCGTTTGCGCTTACTGTTACCGATGTTACTCTGCCAAATTTCACTATAGATAAGATTTTGGCGGCAGTATTTGGCGGAGTTTTAATGGGTACGGGGCTTAGCCTTATAATGCTAAGAGGCGCCACTACAGGCGGTATAGATATAATTGCAAAACTGATAAACCGCAAATTCAGGCATCTCACTTTTGGAAGACTTATTCTTTTGATGGATGCGGTGGTTATTGCTATAGCGGCGCTTGTTTACCGAAATATAGAAAGCGCACTTTATTCGGTTGTAGCGATGTATGGCACATCATATATAATGGATATGATACTTTATGGCGGTGACAAGGGGAAACTGATTTACATTGTTACCAATTATCCTAAAGAAATTTGCAGTGATATTAATTTGGTGTTAAATAGAGGTGTTACAATTCTAACAGCTAAGGGCGGTTACACAGGAAATGAACGCGCACTTTTATTATGTACTCTAAGACGTCACGAGGTTTCAGCCTTATACGCAATTATAAATAAGTATGATAAAAAAGCGTTTATAGTTGTGGGCGAGGCAGGCGAAATTATAGGCGAAGGATTTAAGGAATTAAAATAAGGCGTAAAGCACTAAAGCTTTACGCCTTATTAAATTTATCTACTCAATATCCT
Source organism: Acutalibacteraceae bacterium (assembly GCA_045578145.1). Classification (GTDB taxonomy): domain Bacteria; phylum Bacillota; class Clostridia; order Oscillospirales; family Acutalibacteraceae; genus UBA737. The sequence goes on along the minus strand of JAZNJT010000007.1, from coordinate 4,578 downwards.
CTAAAAGATAAATTGCAAAAACACCTGAAATTTTTGCGGGATAGGTTTCCTCAATGTTTCCGTTATAAACAACACGTATTTGAGTGCCTTTTTCTACTTTTGGTACAGGGTTTGTAGAAATAACATCTGTAGAGATTATAATTTTATCTGAGGTTTTAAGCTCTTCTTCGTCGGCAAAGGGTTTTACTGTAAGACTGTTTTGGTTAACCTCAAGTACAGTAGCATTAAAATATGGGTTTACGCCTGGATTAGTGGTCTTTCTCTTGAATAAGGCATTGTCAGGAACAGGGGAAAGAGAAGTTTTAGCATCTGCTGAATATTTATATTTTGGTATTGTTGAAGAATTGTCTTCATCGAATATATATCCGTTGTCAGATTTCATAAATTGATAGGTATTAAGTCCGTCATCAGTTTTACAGATGAGGGTATCATCTGTAATCACAAAGCTACCGCGTGGAAAATAACTGCTAAAGCCTGAATAACTAAAATTAAAGCTGTTATTTGAATAATCAAGACTAAGTTTCGGATTAAATAAATCAGGCGAATCGGTAAATATAAATGTTTCAACACTATCGTTAGACAGGTCTTTGTTTTCTATCATTTTAAATATGTAGCGGATAGTATTTGTATCGATATAGCCTTGTGCTATATAAATGTCACCGTTTTTTTGTTGTAGAAGATAATACATATTATTATGTGCATAATCATTAACGTAAAATGCGTTGAGATTATTTTGTAAAAGCCTTTTCGCAGAAAAACCGTTTTTCCACATTTCAGAAGAAAGCATATCATCAAACTTCTGCTTTTTAAGGTTGACTTTTTTAAGTTCACCGATATCATACATAGAGCTGTGCACGGTAATCATAGGCCAGTCACTTGTATACAAATGAAGTTTATCATCAGAAACCCCAAAAATCGGAATGTTATCATCAGTATAAATAATTGAGGAAAAACTGCCGTTTTCATAAATGATTTTTTCACCTTTATATTGACGGCTACCCAATATAAAGTTATCTTCCGAGGCACCTGTAATATTATTACTGTCAGAAAAATTTTTAAAAATATTTTGCAATTTTTCAGGGTTTAAAACCTTGTAGGATAGGGTAGGCTTAACGCCATTGTCTATAAAAACAGAATTAAAGCCCTCTGAAAAGCAGAGCAGACAATATGAATCATTCTTTCGCAAAATAATTATTTTTGACCTTTCTCTGTAATCGTTGCGGTCATTTGATATAGGTTTGCGAGAGATTTTAACATTGTAAAGCTCATCTACAATACCTTTAAAGTTTACGGTTATCATATCGTCACGGTTTATAGAACTATCAACTAAACCCACTTCTGTTATGTTGTCCAGTAAGGTTGTGTTAACCCAACCGTCATTAATATCATAAAGGTGCATACCCTTAGGAACGGTTAAAAAGCAAACGGCAACTGCAATACTCAATATAACAGAAACAATAATAATCCAAAATGTAGGTTTTTTATAACTTAGCACAGATTTTATTCTGCCCTTAACGCCAACTTCACCAAATGCTAACGGACAAGCAGATATCATCTTTCTTGGCACGGAACAGTTTATAAGCGCATTGGAGTATGGTTTTTTATAATCTGCTCCCATTTCTTTTATAACCTTTTGATCGCAGGCAAGCTCAATGTCACGGCAAAGCAGTATGTAAGAAAGCCAAATAATCGGATTAAACCAGTAAACAGTAAGCAATATAAAGCCTATTGGCTTCCATAAATGATCTAAACGCTTTATATGTGCTTTTTCGTGTGCTAATACATATTCCATATCCTGTTCAGACATAATAGACGGCAGATAGATACGTGGCTTAATAACACCTAAAATAAACGGAGTGTCAATTCTGTCACAAACATAAATATTACGGTCTGGTTTAATGCTTTCTCTTACCTTAAAAGTTATGCGTAAATAACTTATAACAGTGTAAATCAGCATAATGCCTATGCCCATAAGCCATATAAGAGAAATTATAAATATAAATATCTGTGCTGGATTTGCACTATACATATGGGTGGGCGATAATGAATTGGAAATAATGGGATTTACTACCGAATTTAAAGCGTAAATACCGCTATAAATTTGGGGATTATCAGAATATACAAAATTTTGAGGTATGGTTTCACCACTTGGTAAAAGACTTAGAATACTCTCAAATGAAAAAGGACAAATAAGACGAAAAGCTACTAATCCCCATAAAACGCAGAAGATAGTTTTCGGTGCTTTTTTAAGAAGAAATCTTAAAACAACTATTGCAAATATAAGATAACTTGCATTTATGCTTAAATTAAATACTTTAAGAAAGATGTTGGTCATATCTAATCCTCCTTATAATTGTTAATAATTTGCTTTAACTGCTTAAGTTCGATTTCTGAGATTTTCTTTCGTTTTGTAAATGCAGCAAGAAATGCGGGCAGAGAGCCATTAAAGGTTTCCTCAACAAATTTATGGCTTTTTTCAGCATAAAAATTTTCACGTGAAATCAAGGAGAAAACACTGCCGTTTTCGTTTTTAAATATGCCTTTATCACAAAGTCTTTTTAAAACAGTATAGGTAGTGGATTTTTTCCACATAAGCAATTCTTCGCTTTTTTTACAAAGCATCGCTGAGGAAATGGGTTCATTTGCCCAAATAATATCGGCAAAGCGAGCTTCGACCGTTCCTAACTGATAATCATTCATTTTTAGCCCTCCTATATGGTTTACACCTTGTAGACTAATTATAGTCTACATTATGTAGACCAATTTGTCAAGAAAAAATTCCGCACTGCTTGAGAGCGGAATTTAGAATTAATCTTCTTTAATTATAAAAGCAAAATCTATGTAACCATTTCCAAACTCTGCATTAAGATTTCTAAGTGTTGGATGATGTGCAATAACAGTATTTTGGAACATAACAGGTATTATGGAATTGTCTGATAAAATTTTGTTTTGAGCCTCTTCTAAATTGACAGTTTCGGTAATACCGAATTTTTTGAGGTATTCGTCAGGACGGTTACTGTCAGCACGAACAGGGAAAAACGCAAAGCTATAGTTTTGTTCTGATAACTGCGGCAACAAAAGTTCAGGGTTAGATGCGGTTTCAATGTTAATAAACGCTGCAAGATTCGCTTGCCAATGACCAACAATGTCTGTGACAACGGGTTTGACACTGCCGTTATCATAGTAATAAAGTAGAGCGTCGGCAGGGAATTTTTTGTCAGGCAGTGTCCCTAGCTCAGAAAAATATAGCTTTTTAGCATTTTCTAAATCATAATTGTTTATGTTTTTAATAAGCGAATGGTTAATACTATTTGGAAAAACAGAGTTCGCAACACAATACCCCTCGGCTAAGCTTTCAGAGTAAACTTGATTACCGATTAGCATTGAAAGAGATTTTTTCATATTATTTGAAAAACTTTCGCCGATGGTTAAAACCCAACATATATTTTCAAATGAAATAGTTTTAAGTTCATCACCTTTAGCCTCGGTTTCTAAAGTAGAGTCAATAAAAGCGATATCAATATTATTTTTTTTGAGTTGTTCTAAAGTGTCCTTGTCTTTATTACAGGTAAGAAAAGCGGCAGCATTAAGAGCCTTAAAATCACCGTTATATTCTTCGTTTCTATAAATACGAATACCAAAGTTTTCTTTTTTCCAACGGGACAATCTGTAACTTCCGCAGGAAAGCAGGCTTTCTGCGAAAATACCATACTTACCGTCGGTTTCATAGAAAAAATTTTTATTACAGGGCATTGCAACCGAGGTGGTTAAAGTTTCTAAAAACAGGTCATCATCATATTCCAGTGTTATTTTAAGTGTGTACTTATCGGTAGCATTAACACCTAAACTATCGATGTCTGTAACGCCTGAATTTACCTGATGCGCATTTTTAATACAGAAAAGCCTTGAAGCAAAAGGAGCTTTCGTTACAGGATTTAAAGCTCTTTTAAAACCAAATTCAAAGTCCTTTGCAGTAATATCACTGCCGTCACTCCATCTTGCATCTTTTCTTAATTTGAACGTATATGTAAGTCCGTCTTTTGTATAGCTATCGGCAATTCCGTTTGTGATTTTGCCTGTTTCGTCCTTTCGCAAAAGTCCTTCAAAAATATTTCTGACAATAAGTAGCTCAGAATCACTCGAAGCTAACTGAGGGTCAAGAGTTTGTGGGATTTCGGGTAGCTCAAAATATAAATATGCATCTTTACTGTCACTGCAGGCAGAGAATGGCATTATAAAAAGCAAACACAATAAAATACAAATAAGCTTTATCTTTTTACGCACTGGTTTTTTACCTTTCTAAAATTATGATTGCAAAATTTGTCTAAAAACCGTATATATTTATGATACAGTATAAAAAAGCCAAAGTCAATAAAGTTAAAAACGATTTTTTAAAAATAAACTTGACTTTAGGTAAAAAAAATAGTAGAATATCTTTTGTTGTAAGGAATAAGCTACTTTTTTACTATTCGCTTTTACTTAACATCTTCAATATGCGGGTGTGGCGGAATTGGCAGACGCACTAGCCTTAGGAGCTAGCGCTTACGCGTGCAGGTTCAAGTCCTGTCACCCGCACCA
>JAZNJT010000006.1:0-13279 GCA_045578145.1 Acutalibacteraceae bacterium | reverse complement strand
CGATGCTAAATCGTTTTCGTTATCCTTCTTATCGTCGCCAAGACCTGTAGCTACAACTGTTACACGAATTGTATCTTCAAGCTTATCATCAAGCTGAGCACCCCATATAATTGTAGCATCGGGATGAGCCATATCAGAAATGATAGAAGATGCAAGTTCAACTTCTTCAAGACCAATATCATCAGAACCTGTTATGCTAATGATTACACCACGTGCATTATCCATCGAGGTTTCAATAAGGGGACTGTTAATAGCGGCACGTGCTGCCTGTTCAGCCTTATCGCGACCTGTAGCAATACCAACACCCATATGTGCATAACCAGCATCTGCCATAATAGACTTAACATCAGCAAAGTCAAGGTTAACAAGTGCAGTGACATTGATAAGCTCAGAAATGCTCTGAACACCTTGACGAAGAACATCATCAGCGATATCAAATGCATTCTTGAATGTAATTTTTTCTTCAGAAACGAACTTAAGACGCTCGTTAGGAATAACAACAAGGCTGTCAACATGCTCGCGCAAAGCAGCGATACCTGATTCTGCCTGAGTCATACGCTTTTTACCCTCAAAAGCAAAAGGCTTTGTTACAATACCAACAGTAAGAATTCCAAGTTCCTTAGCGATAGCAGAAACAACAGGAGCAGCACCTGTACCTGTTCCGCCACCCATACCTGCGGTAATGAAAATCATATCAGCATCGCGGATTGCAGCAGCAATCTCATCACGCGATTCTTCAGCAGCTGCACGGCCGTTATCAGGATTTCCGCCTGCACCCATACCTGCAGTTGTTTTATCACCAATCTGAATCTTTTGATTGGCTTTAGACTTTAAAAGAGCAGCCTTATCGGTATTAACTGCTACAAACTCTACACCTTTAACGCCGGCATCTACCATGCGGTTAATAGCGTTTCCGCCGCCTCCGCCTACACCGACAACTTTAATTTGAACAACATTCGCCTGATCTGCAACTTCAAATGGCATTTTAAATTCCTCCGTATTTATGTAAAATTTCGCTTTTTAATTCATATATAATGATATTAACACATATTTTTTTAAATTTCAATAGTTTTGTTACAAATTTGTAATTTTTTTATTTATTATTTAATTATTGGAGTAAAAGTACCCTGTGAATTATCATTTGTCCACATACTAAGATTTATTTCACCCGTCTGTTTTTCATCAATTTTCTCTAACATACCAGAAAGATGACGAATTTTTTCTTCAAGATAATTAGCAGTACCCAGCTTTACATCAAATCTGTCTTCAACCTCTAGAGCAATCGACAGTGGATTACTAATATCTATACTATTTATCACGATTTTCGACTGATTTAAAACCTTAGTAAGATTAAATGCAAGTTCTTTAAGATCGGTATCGGAAAATTCAATACTACTGCCCACTTTACATTTAGCCTTAGCACCGAAAACAGTAAATATATTTTCAGGCTTTTCGTTTGTTCTTTTAAGTACCCAACCGCTTTCACTCACAATATAGTATTTTCCCTTAATGAAGTAAGCCGAATATTCCTCAGCATCAATAACCTTAACCCGTAATCTATCAGGTAATTTGCGTTCCAACACAATTTTATCTATATAAGGCAATTTCTTTTTTAGTTTTTGCTCTACTTTGGATTTAGGTACTGAAAAAAGATTATCGCCTTTTTCTATATCAGAAGCCTCTAATATTTCGGATTCTGTATAAAGCTTGCTACCGTAGAAATCCAACTTTTTGATTGGAAAGAACACTGTAAGGCATAGTGTTGCCCCAATACAAATCGATAAAATTATAAAAACAACAAAAAATATTTTTATTCTTCGTTTTCTTATTTTCTTTTGCCGTAAAGCACGTTTACGCAAAAACTCGTCATTTGAAGCATTATTTTTCAAGTTATCATTCCTCTATATTAATGTCTGCATTTAGCAATTTAAGATTATTTGCTATATTATCATAACCGCGATTAATATGCTTTATTTCTTCTATAACTGTTTCGCCGTGCGCGGCAAGACCTGCTATTACAAGCGCCGCACCACCTCGAAGATCTGTGCATTTGCAGTTTGCACCCGAAAGTCTGTCAACTCCCTCAACAACCGCAATTTTGCCCTCGGTTTTTATTTTGGCACCAAGCCTTTTTAATTCATCTATATAGCGAAAACGGTTTTCAAATATGTTTTCAACAAAAACACTTGTACCCCGTGACATACAAAGCATTGAAATAATTATAGGGCCTGAATCGGTTGGGAAACCAGGGTAAGCCAAACTTCTAACAGTAGGTACTCTAAGCAATCTATTGCATGCTTTTATTCTAATCGCCTTTCCCTTTACATCTATTTCACAACCGCAATCTCTGAAAACTGAAAGAACAGCCACCATATGAGAAGGCATTACACCGTTTAAACAAACATTACCACCTGTTATTGCCGCAGCCGCCATATAGGTAGATGCTACTATTCTATCCGGAATAATTGAGTGCTCTGTACCGCTTAAGCTTTTAACTCCATATATATAAATAGTATCTGAGCCGCTACCGTATATACGTGCACCCGCAGAATTAAGAAAATCAGCAAGGTCACTGATTTCAGGCTCTTTAGCTGCATTATGAATTACGGTTACTCCCTCGGCGCAAGCCGCCGCAAGAATGATATTTTCAGTAGCACCTACACTTGGAAATCCGAGTGTGATTTCCGCACCCTTTAAACCTTCACGCGCGTCGCAATATAAAAATCCGTGCTCCTCTATGATTTGAACACCTAATTTCTCGAGTGCGGATAAATGTAAATCTATAGGTCTTGGTCCTAACTCACAACCACCTGGGCTGCTTATCACTGCTTTACCCATTCTACCAATAATTGCACCTAAAAAGACAACAGAAGATCGCATTTCTCGCATTAAATGCTCTGGGATTTTATAAGATGAAATATCTCTTGAATCCACTATAACAGTATTGTCTTCTCTAAGACAGTTGCACCCTAATCCCTCTAATATTTTTACCGAAACATCTACATCCGATAAATTGGGACAGTTATGTACAGCACAGTCGCCTTTACATAAAATTGTTGCCGCAAGAATAGGCAATACACTATTTTTAGCGCCTTGAACTACAATTTCACCGTTCAGCCTGTTACCACCGCGAATTACAATTTCTGCCATAAAATACACCCTCTCACAGTTAACTGTTTACACAGTTATACTATGCAAAAGGCAATTTTCGGTCACACGTTGCTATATAATTTCATTAAAACCTCATAAATTCTCTCATTTGCATTTGAAATTGAAGATTTATAAGCCGCTGCGCTCATAGAAGCTAACTTGGGTTTATTTTCAATGAGCATACTAACAGTTTCAATTAAACTTTCACCGCTTAAATCTTTTTCTTCAATTATTTCTGCCGCACCTGCTTTTTTAAGTGTCATAGCATTGTGATACTGATGATTTTCTGCCACAAAGGGTGATGGAATAAGTATCGACGGCTTACCGCAACAACCAAGTTCACCAAGAGTAATTGCACCTGCGCGGCAGATTACTAAATCAGCCGCTGCCATACATATATCCATATCATTAATATATTCTCTTATAGTAATATTATTTGAAAGTTCAATATCTTTTAAGGCGTTTGTCATTGCCTCAAAACCCACCTTACCTGTGCCGTGGATATGATAAAATTTATCTGTGCCGTTATGCCATTTGATAAGCTCGGTCACAGCCTCATTTATTCGGCGCGCACCTAAAGAACCTCCAAAGGACAAAATCATAGGACGATTATCAAGACCTAATTTCTGTCTGGCTTCTTCCCTGCTGATTTTCAAAAGCTCTTGCCTTATAGGATTACCTGTAATTATAGGCTCTTTATTTAATTTCAAGTGTTTTTTAGCTTCGGGCATTGCAAGCATTACTGCATCAGCATCTGCCGCCAGCATCTTTGTTGTGATTCCAGGAAAAGCATTTTGCTCGTGAATAGCGGTTTTGAAGCCTAATTTTTGTGCCTGTTTTAAAACAGGACCACTGACATATCCGCCCGTGCCCACGACTATATCTGGATTAAGTTGTTTGAGCAGTTTTTTAGAATCCATAGAGGAAACTACAGCTTTTTTCACAGCAGAGATATTTTTAGCAATATTTTTAGGAGTCAATTTTCTTTGAAACCCTGCAACATCTATTGTATAAAAGTCATATCCCTTTTCGGGAACCAATTTTGCTTCTAATTTTTCTGCTGTCCCTATATAGCTTATTTTAGCATCAGGATGACGTCCTTTAATATATCCTGCAACCGCAAGAGCAGGATTAATATGCCCTGCCGTGCCGCCGCCCGCGAATAAAATATGCATAAAGTTCACCTACTTTTCAATATTTGCCCCACGGGATACCGAGAGAATAATTCCCATTTCAGCTAGCAGTATCACAAGAGACGTACCCCCATAGCTGAAAAAAGGAAGACTGATACCTGTATTTGGAATTGTATTTGTAACTACCCAGATATTAAGCATTGCCTGAAGTCCTACCTGAAAAGTAAGACCTAAGGCCATCAGTGAGCCGAATTTATCCTTAGAATGCATTGCAATGGTAAATCCGCGCCAAACGAGCAAGCAGAATAAAATAATTATTACTAAAGCTCCGATAAGACCAAGTTCTTCACAAACAATAGAAAATATAAAATCATTATGAGGCTCGGGTAAATATAGATACTTTTGTCTTGACTGACCTATTCCTCTACCTAATATACCGCCTGAGCCTATAGCTAAAAGTGACTGAATAGTCTGAAAACCTTTACCCTGTGCATCTGACCACGGGTCTATCCAATAATTTAATCGGTCTGAAACATAACTTATAGCGCCCGATATAACGAAAACTATTCCAGCAGCACCCACAACACCTACGCCCGCAAGAATGTATTTCATTGAAAGACCGCCGACAACCATTAATACAACGCCGATAGCTAGCACCAAAACCGTAGCCGAAAGATGCGGCTCTAAAACTATAAGTCCACAAGTAAATGCTAAAATTGCTCCTAAAAACACTATAAATTTAAAATCCTTCATCTGCTTATAATTAGATGAAATTAGTGCTGAAAACAATAATATTATGGCAAATTTTGCAACCTCAGACGGTTGGAAATTAATAGGACCTATTACTATCCAACGCTTAACATCCATACCTGATACCATAGGCGGAAAAATCAACAAAATTATAAGCATTAATACAGTAATAATATAAAATACCCACGCAAACTTTTTCCAAAAGTGATAGTCAATGCGCGACATTATAAGCATTACTATAACACCGAAGACTCCAAAGGCCGCTTGTCTTGTTATAAATTTATAGCTGTTATTATAATATTCAAGCGAATATGCATAGCTTGCTGAAAAAAGCATAACAAGACCTACGGTCAAAAGAATAATAACAAGCGAAAAGAAAGTTATATCCATTTTGCCGTATTCATTTTCGGTCTTACGCTTTTTTATAGCCTTGCCTGCCATAATATCCTCCAAAAATTATAAATTAAACATAATCGGCATAAGTGCCAACAAACAACCAACAAAAGTTATAAGAGAAAATACAAGTACGATTTTTTGTTCAGACCAACCGCACATTTCAAAATGATGGTGAAGCGGTGCCATTTTGAATATACGCTTTTTAGTCTTTTTATAATAAGCCACCTGAATAATATCAGATAATGCTTCCATTAGATACATAACACCTGCCAATATAAGCAAAACAGGTCTTCCGATACCAAATGAAAGCGCTACAACCATACCGCCTAAAAACATTGAGCCTGTATCGCCCATAAATACCTTAGCAGGCTTTGCATTCCAACAAATAAAACCAACACAAGCACCTGCAAGTGAGGCAGAGGTCACATTGAAAGCCATATTGTTTAAAAAGCCTGATGCCATCATAAATGCACATGCTACCACTAAAGTGACGCTTGATGCCAGACCGTCGATACCATCGGTAAGATTCACGGCATTTGTAAAACCGTATATAAACATTAAGGCAATAGGCCAGAAAATAAGTCCTATTCCTCTTGTGATATTAACATCGCCAATAAAGGGGATATTGGTTGTGTCCATACCCGCAAAATAAAGTGTCAACAAATACGCACCCGAAACTAATAGCTGTAAAAAGGTTTTCTGCCTTGCGGTAAGACCTAAATTACGCTTTTTGACAACCTTTATATAGTCGTCCATGAAACCTATTGCACTCATAAGCAGAGCCATTAAAACTCCTGCTAAAAATATCATAAGTCTTCTACTATCAGCAAGCTCAAAAGAAAAACGTCCCGATGTTATTGCAGAGTAGCTTACAGCACCTGCAATACCAAATAAAAAGCCTGCTACAATCATAACACCGCCCATTGTTGGTGTACCTTGCTTTTCTTTATGCCAATTTGGACCTATATCAAGTATAGTCTGCCCGAATTTTAGCTTTCTTAAATAAGGTATTACAACAAAACCCAAAGCAGCTGTAATGGCAAAAGAAATAATTGCAGAAATTGCGGCTGTTAAATCTTTCATATTCATTCTCCTGTTCCGTCCAAAACACTAAGTGCCTCGGCTACTACTTCCCTTTCGTCAAGGTGAATTGTTCCTTCTTTCAAAATTTGGTAGGTTTCGTGTCCTTTACCTGCCAATACAATTATATCATTCTTTTGAGCAGTAGCAATAGCATATTTTATAGCTTCAATTCGGTTTTCGATTACTTTATAAGGAGTAACCGTACCATCCATACCTATAAGTATATCTTGGATTATCGCAGTTGGATCTTCGCTACGGGGATTATCACTTGTAACAATAACAAAATTAGCATATCTTGCCGCAATACTTCCCATTATAGGGCGCTTGGTTTTGTCACGGTCGCCACCGCAACCGAAAACAACAGTAAGCTTATTACACTCACATTCTCGGAATGTTGTAAGAATATTCTTTAGTCCGTCTGGAGTATGAGCATAGTCAATAATAATTGTGAATCCTTTATCACATGGAACTACCTCTGCTCTGCCCTTCACACCATTAAGCTGTGAAATAGCTAATGACACCTCATTAACAGGAAAACCAAGCTCAACGGCGCAAACTGCCGCCGCCAAGGAATTATAAACTGTAAACTTTCCGCCTGTATGCACCTTTATATGATTGATTAAAGTATCGCTCACAAGCTCATAATCCACACTTGAAGGACGGTATTTTATAGCCTTTGCGCTATAGGTTGAATCATTACCTGTAGAATAGGTAACTATTCTGCAATCAAGTCCCTGCATTAATCTGCTTGCATATTCGTCATCAGAGTTTATAACCGCAGTTTTACACATTTTAAACAATTTTTTCTTAGCCTCAAGATAATTATCCATAGTAATATGATAATCTAAATGGTCTTGAGTAAGATTAGTGAAAATTGCAATATCGAAACTCAAATTATACACTCTGCACTGGTCTAACGCGTGAGATGAGACCTCCATAATCACATAGGTGCAACCCTTTGATTTCATAAGTGAAAATAAGGAATTAAGGTCATAAGCATTTGGAGTTGTGTTTGCAGTTGGAATTGCCTCATCACCAATCATATTCTGAATTGTGCCGATAAGACCAACCTTAAAACCTTGGGCCTCAAGAATTTTCTTTATCATATAAGTAACAGAGGTTTTGCCGTTTGTGCCTGTTACACCAATTAATTTAAGACTGTCTGCGGGATTACCAAACCATTTAGCGCACATTTCCGCGTAAGCCGCGTGTGTATCAGGCACTATAATCTGACTGTCCAAACCAATATCTTCTTCTGAGATTATAGCTGCTGCGCCCTCTTCTAATGCGCTTTTAGCAAATTTATGACCGTCAAAACTACTACCCTTAATACAAACAAAGGCATAGCCTTTTTTCACTGCTCTTGAATCACAGGTAATACCTGTGATTTCAGTTTCAGCTAAAGCGCCATCACAAACAATCAAATCTTTTAATTTCATAAATTTTATCACCCGTCTACCGCGTTATCATCACGGAAATAAACTGTTACTATCGTTCCCGCATCAACTGTTTCACCTGCATTAATACTTTGACGATAGGCTTTAAGACCGCTTGATGTTGTATTTCCTGAAAATTCAATATTTATTCCCGATGTGGCCGCCACTTTATTGGCTTCGGTAGCTGTCATACCAATCATATTGGGAACCGTCACTGTCTTTTCGCCTGTATCCTCGGTATAAAGTATTACCACACCGCCTGTTAGCACTTGATTGCCTGCCTCGGGCAACTGACGCAGCACTGTTTCACCCGAGCCTACAACTTGATACTGAAGCTTAGAACTGCTGATTTTACTCTTTGCATCTGCTACAGTCATTCCTGTTGTTTCAGGAACGGTAATTGTAAGTTTTTTAAGCTCATCCTCTGAATAACTTGCCTCATATCCTAAATAAGGCAATACGTCACTCATTATTCTTGAGTTAACAGGTGCAGAAATGATACCGCCGTAATATTTATCTCCCTTAGGCTCATCAAGTAACACCAAAACTGCAATTTCGGGGTCATCTGCAGGCGCTACTGTCACACAAGAACCTATATACAAGTAGTGGTCGCCTGTTGCCTGTATTTTAGATACCTTTTGGGAAGTACCTGTCTTTGCACCGATATTATAACCAGGTACAAGTGCATTTTTAGCACCGTTTTCTGCCACAAAAGCCATCAGTTCACGCAATGTAGCAGATGTGCTTTCAGAAATCACTTGTCTTTTATATCCCTGACTCGCAACCTTTTCTACCTTACCATCCGCATCAATCGTTTTTTCAACCAAATGTGGTTGAACAAGATAACCGCCGTTAACACAAGCGGAAACTGCCGTTAAAAGCTGAATAGGTGTTATGTTAAAGGTTTGACCGAAAGAAGAAGAAGACAATTCAACAGGTCCCATATTCTGCTGTTTATGGTAAGTAGACATTGCTTCACCAGGAAGGTCTATACCTGTCTTTTCACCAAAACCGAACGCTTGGAAGTATTTAGAAAAATTATTTACGCCAACAAGCTGACCTATGGTAATGAAAGCGGGGTTACAGGAATTTGAAATTGCTTGTGCCAAGCTTTGCGTTCCGTGCCCCTGTAATTTATGACAGTTATAATGCTGACCTGCAACATTTGCAGAACCGTTACAATAAAAGGTGTTACTCTTATTTACTAGATTTTCTTCTAAAGCAATAGCGGCGGTAATCACCTTAAATACTGAGCCTGGCTCATAAGTATCGGAAACAGCTTTGTTTCTCCATTGACGGTTCATAAGCTCGTTTTCAAGCTTACCTTTCTCTTCCTCACCTGTTGTTGCTTCAATTTTTTTCTGGTCTTCTAATGACAGTGTGAAAGGCTCGTTAGGATTAAAATCTCCCTTTACTGCCATAGCAAGAATTGAGCCTGTTTTAACATTCATTACGACTGCTGCACCGCGCTCTGCAATCTGATTTTCATCAATTGCCATTTGCAGATATTTTTCGGCTGTGTACTGAATATAAGAATCAAGGCTTAATACAAGGCTCTTACCTTTAATCGCTTCCTCAACCCTTTCGTAAGTTAGCGGCATATCTGTTCCTGCGGCATTTTTGGCCGCAACAACACGACCTGCAATACCGGTAAGAGTATTATCGTAATAGCTCTCAATTCCCGCAAGACCTTGGTCATCAGAACCTACAAAGCCCAAAACTACCGAAGCCAAGCTGTCATTAGGATAATATCTCTTGGTTGTTTCATCAAGTCCTATATATTTTACAAGTTCTAAATCATCATAGCGTTCATCAGATATAAATTCTCTTACCTTATCTGCTACTGATTTTTCAATTTTTTTCTTTACAACAACGTAATAAGAGTTCTTATCGGTATAATCATAAACCTTCTCATAGTCAACCTCTAAAATCTGGCTTAGATTTTCAGCTATAGTTTTTCTAACTAACTCTCGGTCGCCCTCATCTTTAATTTTTTTGATTCCGTTAGGTGTTATGTAAACCGTCCATGCACTTGAACTCGTTGCAAGCTTTTGCATATTGCGGTCGTAAATATCACCTCTCGGTGCAGTCACAAGACTATCGTATAACTGTTGCTCTGAAGCCTCATTCTGATATTTTTCACCGTTTATGATCATTATATTTACAAGTCTGTATCCCGAAATGCAAGAAAGGGCTATTACTAATGCCAGCATAATAGATACCATTCTAACAGTCATTTGTTTGTTAGGTTTTACTGCCATTTAAATGCCCTCCAATTAATCTAATTTATTTACTATTATACCCGAATACGAGAGTCGAAAAATCTCAACTCTCGTAGTTCCTCAAAATATTATATAGTTTTAAAAAGCTATTTATTACTCTTCACAAATAAATGTGCCATCTGCAGTTTTTGCTGCATTTTTATCGTTAACTCTTATATAGGTTATATTCTCCTTTGAAGGCTTGCTCATACCAAGTTTTACAGCTTCAAGCTCTAAATTTGAGAAAGAAATTCTTCTTTGCATTTCAACCTCAAGGCTTGTCTTTTCACTGTCAAGTTCAGCTATCTGTGATTTAACGCTTTTAATCTGTGCGCTTACCTCATTAATTTCAAGTCTTAGAGCGATATTACCACAAAAAGCTGCCAAAATCATTATTCCACACATTAAGAACATCATCGGCGAAGAAAGTGTTTTTACCGCCGCTTTTTTTCTTTTTCTGCTAGCAGCCGCTACCTTAGGCATTACAACTATATTATCTTTTTTAGAAGTCTTTGGGGCAGTTTTAGGCATAAACATTTCAAAATCGTATGCTAAACTATCGTTATAATACTTTAAATTATTCATTGCGCTGCTCCTTATTTTTTAGTTCTTTATTATTACCCGAAGCTTTGCACTTCTGCTTCTGGGATTTTTCTCAAGTTCTTGTGCTGTTGGCTCTATAGCCTTACGGGTTAAAAGCCTGCCCTTTGGTGTCTTACCGCAAACACAAACGGGAAAATCAGGTGGGCAGGTACAGCCCGTGCAATATTCCTTAAACCTTTGCTTAACCATTCTATCCTCTAAAGAATGGAATGTAATAATAGCTAAAACACCGTTGGTATTCAGTAGTTCAAAACATTTATCAAGAGCCTCTGCCAAGGCATCAAGTTCACCGTTAACCGCAATTCTTAAAGCCTGAAAGCATTTTCTTGCAGGATGTCCGTCGCGTCTTGCTTTTGCGGGTACTGCATTTGCAATAAGCTCAGCTAATTCGGTGGTTGTTTCAATAGTCTTTTCTTTTCTTGCGGTCACTATTCTATCGGCTATTCTTCGTGAAAACTTCTCCTCACCGAAGCGGAAGAAAATATCTGCCAATTCATTCTCACTGAAAGTATTAACAATATCAAAGGCTGATATACCGCTTTTGCTCATTCTCATATCTAGCGGCGCTTCTCTGTGATAAGAAAAACCTCGGTCTGCTGTATCAAGCTGATAAGAAGAAACACCCAAGTCCAAAAGTATTCCGTCTACCCTATTAACACCTATACCGTTAAGCCTTTCTTTCATTTCGCTAAAGTTACTGTTTATAACCTCAGCGTTATAGCCATTTAGTCTTTCAGTTGCAATTTTTATGGCATCTGGGTCGCGGTCAAAAGCATAAAGCTTGCCGCTTTTAAGTTTTTTTACTATTTCCAAAGAGTGCCCTGCACCACCTGCCGTTCCGTCAGCATAAATACCGTCAGGCTTAATGTCAAGTGCCTCTATCGTTTCATTAAGTAAAACAGAGATGTGATTAAACTCCATAATTAGAAATTCAACTCTTCCATAACTGATGAAATTGATTCGAGAGTATTCTCGGTGCTCTCGGTATTCCAAAGTGAAGAATCCCATATTTCAAGGTTAGTATCCATACCTATAATATGTACCTCACTGTCAAAGCCTGCATACTCGCGAAGTGTAGGAGGCACTAAAATTCTTCCTTGAGTATCAAATTCAACATTGAATGCACCGTCATATAAAAAGCGTTTTACTGTACTTGATTTTGCGCTCGGTAACGTTCCGATTTTCTCAACCAAACGGTTCCATTCCTCAGCAGAATATACACAAAGGCAACGTTTACCGTAAATGCCTCGACAAATTATAAAGCTTTCGCCAAGCTCTTCTCTGAAAGCGGAAGGAATGAAAACCCTACCTTTTTTATCAATTTTATGGTCGAAACCGCCGAAAAGCATGGATTTTCACCTCCAAATCCACCATTTTTAAACACTTTAGTGGTTTTTTGCTACACTTTCCACCACTATATTGCTATTATACTACCGGTTTACATAAAAATCAAGAGTTTTTTAAAAAAATTTAAAAATATTTTTAGGCTTCTTTTTATATATGAATAAAACCACTCCTAATGCTTAAAATAAAGCAAAAAGGAGTGGTTTTATGAATGTTACAAAATCAGAGTATTCAGATATTGTTAAAAAACATTCTCCCCCATCAACAAAATTAAAAGATTTTATCTGGGCTTACTGTGTGGGCGGTTTTATATGTGTGATAGGACAGCTTTTAATGGAGTTATATAAATATTTAGAGTTAGATGAAAAAACCGTTAAAATGTTAGTGCCTGTAACACTAATATTTATTGCGGCACTGCTTACAGGATTAAGACTCTTCGATAAAATCGCAAAACGAGCAGGTGCGGGTACATTAGTGCCAATTACAGGATTTGCAAATGCTGTTGTATCTCCCGCCATTGAATTTAAAAGTGAGGGCTTTATATTAGGCGTCGGCGCCAAAATGTTCACCATCGCCGGACCTGTCATCGTCTACGGCACGGTTGCGAGTGTGGTATATGGGGTTATTTATTGGATAACCACGTTATTCTAACCAAAAAAGGCTTGACCGAATCGGTCAAGCCTTTTTATTACATTTAATATTTTTCCAAAAAAGAATGCAATATTCCATTATCTTTATCCCTAAAGCCAGGTATAGTTGCCAGGTTTACATTATGAAGACTGCGGAATATATTATCATCAGCCTCAGGGTTTTGAAGCTTGATATCAGCTATAAGCTGTTTAATTTCCTTGCGCTTAGAGGTAAGCTCAATATCCGCATTTTTTTCGGTCATTTTACAAGCGCACTGCAAAAACTTAAAGCCGTTATACTCTGCCCAGCTTATAATATCCTTCTCCTTAACCTTATAAAGCGGACGTATTAATTCCATTCCCTCAAAATTAGTGCTATGAAGTTTTGGAAGCATAGTCTTAATTTCTGAAGAATACATCATACTCATAAGCACAGTTTCTATAACATCATTAAAATGATGTCCTAAAGCTATTTTATTACAACCGAGCTCCTT
>JAZNJT010000005.1:0-13708 GCA_045578145.1 Acutalibacteraceae bacterium | reverse complement strand
AAGGTTGATTATATTATTACCCATGAACCTCCGTCACTTGTAAAAAGCTCTATTCTTTTGCGAAAAGGAGCTAACGATAGGGTAAATAAACTTAACGGATATTTTGACCAAATCAGTAGGTCGTGTGATTTCAAGCATTGGTATTTTGGCTCTTTACATGAGGATAAAATTATCACATCGAGATATACATGTACCTATAAAAATATGTATAAAATACTTCCCAATAAATAATAAATCAATAAGGTTATTTGATATCTCGATTTAAGTTCCTGACATTTTCATCACAAGGCAGTGGGGAAGTAGTTTTGCTAATATCCTATAAAATTTATAGAAAAAGCGGTTTGTATAAACTGCTTTTTTCTTTTGTGATGCTAAAAGCGATTTTTTAGCCATAGTATTAGGATTAACTCTCGGCAAAGTATCAAAGGTAAAACTTTTACCCTTAGAAATTCCCGCAACACCTAAAAATTCGGTGTCCATAGGTCCTGGACAACAGGCTAAAACATTAATTTTTTTTGGTTTTAATTCAGAACGCAAGGCACGAGAAAGACTCATAACATAAGCCTTTGTTGAAGAATAAACCGCCATTCTGGTGTTTGGCGCAAATGATGCGATTGAACAGGAATTGATGATTTCGCTGTTTTCATTCATAAAAGGAAGGGTAATTGAAGTTATGGCAGTAAGCGATTCGCAGTTAAGCCTTACCATACCTGTGTTGTGAAGTGTAGAGATTTCGGTAAAATCACCTAGCTTGCCAAAACCCGCATTGTTTATGAGCAGTTTTACCCGAGGATTTGTTACTTCTAAAAGCTTTTTATATTCTAAAAGTGAGCTTTCATCTGTTATATCCATTGGTATTATTTTACAGGGCTTATTGAGTAACTTTGCAAGCTCACTTAATTTTTCCTCACGCCTTGCAATAAGCCAGATTTCATTTATTTGGTTATACATTCTGTCAATTTCTTTGGCAAATTCAACACCGAGTCCGGAAGAGGCACCCGTTATTATTGCAATTTTCATTGTAACACAACCTTTCAATACTTATTATATATAAATATATATTTTATTCAAGAAAAATTTTTGTTGACATAAGGGTGCGGTTTGAGGTATAATCTATAATCGATAGGTTATGTCATATATAATCGCAATTGAGATACTTACGACTCGGTCGTTTGGAAATAAGGAGGGTTTAACGTGAAAAGAACATATCAGCCTAAGAAGCTTCATCGTAAAAAAGAGCATGGCTTTTTAAAGAGAATGGCAACTGCTAACGGTCGCAAGGTGCTTGCACGTCGCAGAGCAAAAGGAAGAAAACAACTCACATACTAAAAGCCACTGTTTGTGGCTTTTCCTTTTATAAGGGTAAGATTTTTATGAACAAATTAGTGAAAATCAAAGAGAATTATGAGTTTCGGCGCGCTTATAACAGGGGGAAAGCTTATGTTACCCCTTATGCCGTTGTTTATGTTTTTAAAAATAAGAGCAACAATTTAAGACTTGGTATTACCGTAGGTAAAAAAATTGGAAAAGCGGTGCAGAGAAATCGCGCAAAGCGGCTTATAACTGCAGCGTTCAGAAATGTAAGCTCTGATTTACTTACAGGGTATGATTATATAATTGTAGCGCGCGTTCGTATTTTAAATGTTAAAAGCACCGTGGCAGAGAGGTCCTTTTATAAGGCTTTAACTGAAGCCGGTTTTATTAATAAGTGATATGATAAGCAAACTGTTAATTAAGTTAATAATACTCTACAGAAAGAATATTTCACCTCGAAAAATCCCTTGCTGCCGTTTTACTCCTACTTGTTCAGCCTATGCTATTGAGGCCTTAGAAACTCACGGCGCTTTTAAGGGTACAGCCCTTGCTGTTTGGCGTGTTTTGAGGTGTAATCCGTTGTGTCACGGTGGTTATGACCCAGTTCCACCTAAAAAACAGGGCAGTAAATTTTAAAATAACCATTGAACATTTGTGTTCGGAATGGATGGTGCATAGATGCAAAGTTTATTTAATATTATAAATATGCCTCTTGGCTGGATACTTAAAAATATAGCAGGTCTTATGGGTGGAAGTTTTGCGGCTGCTGTATTTATTTTTACACTTTTAATTAATGTTGTTTTAATTCCGCTTAATATTAAAAGCCAGAAGTCCTCAGTTCAGCAAACAAGAATTAAGCCAAAGCTTGACGACCTTAAAAAACGTTATGGGGACGATAAGCAGAAATACAGCGAGGCTATGCAGAAGATTTACGCTGAAGAGGGTGTATCCCCTGCGGGCGGTTGTTTGCCTATGATTTTAAGACTCGTTCTTATGATGAGTATTTATTATTTGATTCTTTCTCCGCTCACTTATATGTCAGGAGTGGAAAAGGCCAATATTCAGACAGTGTCAACTGTTATTACAGAAAATATGACTGAGCTAAAATCAAGTGATAAGGAAAAATACGAGCAATTCAAAGCTACTCTCAACTGGAGAGAGGGTACTACCAATGAGCTTAGTATTGTAAACATTGTCCGCGGAGACGAAAATGTTCTTAAGGATTTACTTTCTAAAAAAGAATATGCTAAGATTGAAAAAGAGCTAGAAGCTATCAAGACTCAGGATAAGAAAAGCAATATAGACTATACCTTTGTAACCAATAAAATTAATCTTACCGAAACGCCTAAGTTTTCGTTTGATATTTTTAATGATGCAAAGCCTATTTGGGTTATGCCTATTTTAGCATTTGCGGCACAGATTCTTTCAAGCCTTTTATCAATGGTTATGCAGAAAAAAATTAACCCTGATGCTCCTAATATGGCGGGTATGATGCTCACGATGCCGCTTATTTCTTTGTTTATCGGTTTCGGTTTGCCTGGTGGCGTTGCATTCTATTGGGCTTGCTCATCGCTTGTGGGCGGTGTGATACAGGTTGGAGTGCAGAATTTTTACGGACCGCATAAAATGTTGTCACGCGAGCGTGCCAAAGAGCTTTCAAAACAGTGTGATTTTGAAGCAGGACAGATTAAAAAGCCATCATAAGAAGATTAAGGAGAGGATTTAGTTGATTAAAGAAGCAATAGGATTCGGCTCTACTATTGAAGAAGCAAAAGAAAAAGCTATCGCAGATTTAGGTGCATCTGAGCTTGATGATATACAGTTTGAAATAATTGCAATGCCTAAGAAAAAGGTTTTAGGTATGTTTGGCGGCTCTAAAGCACAGGTTAAGGCATTTGTTGAATTGCCTGATAAAAAGTCTGTTCAAAAAAAGAAAAATGCAAAGCTGCAACCCAAAAGGGCAAAATCTCAGGAACCATCGCCTGTTAAAGAGAAGACAGAGCCTAAAAAGAAGATAGAAGAAACTGAATACAGCGAGCCTGTTGACCAAAGAGAAATTGATAAGGATTCACCTACAGGCAAAGCAATAGAATATATAAAAACAGTGTTAACTGCTCTTGATTGTAAGGACATTTCTATAAAGGCGTCTTTTAGAGAAAATGCATCTCTTATTATTCTCGAGGGTGAAGATATAAGCATTCTTATAGGCCGCAGAGGTGAAACACTTGACTCGTTGCAGTATCTCGCTTCTCTTGTTGCAAACAACGGCGGCGGTCATTATAGAATCTCACTTAATATAGGAAATTACAGGCAAAAGCGAGAGGAAACTTTAATCGCGCTTGCAAACCGCATTTCTGCTCAGGTATTGAAGACAGGTAAAAACCGCACCTTAGAGCCTATGAATCCTTATGAACGCAGAATTATTCATACTGCAGTTCAATCAATTGATGGCGTAGTTTCTGTATCCTTTGGCGAGGGAACAGCAAGGAGAGTTGTGATTGCCCGCGAAGGCTCGGAGATAAAGCCTTTAAGAAACAATAACCGCAGAGGCTCAAAAAGACAGGGCTCATCTTCATGTACAAAGAATGAGGCTGTGTCTGCTCCTGCAAGAGAGCCTAAAAAGGACAGCGATATCCCGCTTTACGGAAAAATTAATTAACAACAATAAAGCACCTGAATCGATGATATTCGACATCGGCTCAGGTGCTTTATACAATATATTGTGTATTTTTTTACTTTTTTTAAATTAAAAAATTGACAAAACTGTTAATTAAGAGTATAATATATGTAATTGAGTTTATTAATATGTATAGGTAATAATATAAAGGTATTTGAAGTTTTTTAAAATTAACTTGACGGGAGTGCCTTATTTGGAAAAATTTGTAATTAATGGGGGACGTGCACTTAGCGGTGAAGTTCGTATAAGCGGTGCTAAAAATGCAGCTGTTGCGATTCTTCCTGCAGTTATGTTGGCAGACAGTCCGTGTATAGTTGAAAATCTTCCTGATATTTCCGACGTTGCGGCAATTTTAAGGGTTATGCAAGAACTTGGCGCTACGGTTCGCCCAATAAATAAAACAAGTGTTGAAATAGATCCAACCCGTATAAATACCTTTGTTGTTTCAAAAGAAATGGCAGAGGGTATGCGTGCATCAAGCTATTTTTTAGGAGCATTGCTTGGCAGACTCAACCGCGCAAGAGTGGCACCGCCAGGCGGTTGTAATTTCGGAGTAAGACCTATTGACCAGCATATCAAAGGCTTTGAGGCTTTAGGTGCTAAAATGACAATTGAAAACGGTATGGTTGACGGTAAGGCTATGCAGCTTAAAGGCGCTTCCATTTATCTTGATGTAGTATCTGTAGGAGCTACCATAAATATTATGTTGGCTGCAGTAAAGGCAAAGGGACTTACGGTTATTGAAAATGCTGCGCGAGAGCCACACATAGTAGACCTTGCGAATTTTCTTAACAGTATGGGCGCTAATATTATGGGTGCAGGTACAAGTGTTATTAAAATTCGCGGTGTTGACAGTCTTCGCGGAACAACTTATAGTATAATTCCCGACCAGATTGAAGCTGGGACTTACATGGTTGCGGCGGTGGCAACAGGCGGCGATGTAATGATAACTAATGTTACACCAAAGCATTTGGAATCTATAATTGCAAAGTTAAAGGAAACAGGTGCCGAGATAACAGAGTATGACGAGGCAGTAAGGGTTGTAATGAATATAAGACCTAAAAAGTGTAATGTTAAAACAATGCCTCACCCTGGCTTTCCAACCGATATGCAGCCTCAAATTGCAACCTTGCTCACAATAGCAGAGGGGACAAGCATTGTAACCGAGGGTGTTTGGGATAGCCGTTTCAGATATGTTGACCAGTTAACACTGATGGGCGCTGATGTTCAGGTAGACGGTAAAATGGCAGTTATAACAGGAGTGAAATGTCTTAATTCTGCTCCTGTAAAAGCGGTTGACCTCAGAGCCGGCGCTGCGATGATAATTGCAGGTCTTATGGCAGATGGTGAAACTCAGATTGAGGATATAATTCATATTGACCGCGGTTATGAAAATGTAGTTGAAAAGTTTTCTGCCTTAGGCGCTGATATTAAGCGTGTGCCCATTATTGATAATAACTTAGTTTATAAGCAAGCATAGTGTGACAGAAATCTGTCACACTATTTTTAAAGGAGAAGAAGATGTCTAAAATTTGTCCGCTTTTTAGTGGCTCTACAGGTAACAGTACATATATCTCTTATCAAGATAAGGGTATACTTATTGATGTGGGTATGTCCTGTAAGGGAGTGCTTGATGCTCTAAGAAATGCGGGTGGAAGCATTGAGGAAATAAATATAATAGCTATAACTCATGAGCACACCGACCATATAAAAGGTCTTAAAACTTTGCTGAAAAAAAGCAAAGCTTTGCTATTAGCCTCAGAGAAAACACTTGAGACGCTAATAGGAATGGATATGGTGCCTGTGGGAACTAAGGCTATAGCACTGGAAGAAAACGGATACTGTTCAAATGGTATTTTAATAAAACGCTTTGCTACGAGTCACGACTGCGAGGGCTCTAGCGGATATAACGTGATTTTGCCTGATGGTAAAAAACTTTCGGTTTGTACGGATCTTGGTGTTGTGACAGATGAGGTGAGAATTGGAATTTCGGGTAGTGATGTTGTATTGCTTGAATCCAATCACGATATAGAAATGCTAAAAAAAGGTCCGTATCCGCCCCAAACAAAGCTGAGGATTTTAAGCGATAAAGGTCATATTTCAAATATGGCTTGTGCGTCAGAGCTTAAAGCTTTGCTGCAGAGCGGAACAGAAAGGTTTATCTTGGGACATTTAAGTCTTAATAACAATACGCCGCTGTTGGCTTTGTCATCTGCAGAGGCTTCACTTATGGATATAGGCGCCGAAAACGGCAAGGATTATTTGTTAAAGGTTGCAAGCCCTAAAAATAATGGGGTGATGGTAATATGATAAAAATTACATTAATAGCGCTCGGCAAATTAAAAGAAAAATATTTGGCAGAGGCGGTTAAAGAATACTCAAAAAGACTTTCGGCTTACTGCAAATTAGATATTGTAGAGCTTGAGCCTATAAGGCTTTCGGAAAAGCCTTCTAATGCTGAAATATCAAATGTACTTGAAAAGGAAACAGATATAATCCTCAAAAAAATACCCCAAGGCAGTGAGATTATAACCCTTTGTGTTGAAGGTAAGGGACTTAGCAGTAATGAGTTTGCAAGCAAAATTGAAAGTTTCGAAAATATGGGAAAAAGTATTACCTTTGTAATAGGCAGCTCATACGGCCTTAGTGACAGAATAAAGCAGATTAGCAGTTTTAGACTATCATTATCCGAAATGACTTTTCCGCATCAGCTTTTTAGGGTTATGCTTTTAGAACAAATATACCGAGCCTTTAAAATTAATGAGGGCTCGGCATATCATAAATAATAATCAAAAAAACAAATTGATCATAAAACATACAACAGCACCAATTGCGGTTGGTAGGAGAACGGAAAGCAGTGTCCATTTAATGCTCCCGCTCTCTTTTTTTATTGTCAGAACAGTAGTTGAGCAGGGCCAGTGAAACAGAGAAAATATAATAGTACAGATTGCAGTTTTAACTGTCCAACCGTTAGAGATCAGAATATCTTTTATAACCTCAAGCGAAGATATTTCGGTTAAAGTACCGTTTTGCAGATAGACCATTAAGATTATAGGTATCACAATCTCGTTAGCGGGAAATCCCAAAATAAAAGCAATTAAAATTGTGCCGTCAAGCCCTATAAGCTTTGCTGCGGGCGCTAAGAAATCAGAGCAAATAAGTAATAACGAGCTTCCGCCTACAGATAAATTAGCCATACACCATATTATAAATCCGGCGGGAACAGCAACCGAAAGTGAGCGGCCTAAAACAAAAAGAGTTCTGTCAAAAACAGAGCGTACCAACACCTGTAAAATCTGAGGTTTGCGATAAGGTGGCATTTCAAGAGTGTATGATGACGGCTCGCCTTTTAAAAAAGTGGTTGAAAGAAAGCGTGTTGAAACAAAGGTCATTAAAATGGATAGAAGAATGAAAGAGGTAAGCAAAACAGCGGAGAACATTTCACCCCAAAAACCGTCTACGGCTATAAAAAACATAGAAATAATCGCAATAATAGCAGGAAAACGCCCGTTACAAGGAACAAGGCTGTTTGTAGCAATACTTAAAAGCCTTTCACGTTTTGAATCAATGATTCTGCAACCTACAACGCCCGCTGCGTTACAGCCAAAACCCATACACATAGTTAGCGCCTGTTTCCCACAACTGTTACAGCTTTTAAATGGTTTATCGAGATTAAAGGCGATTCTTGGCAGATATCCTGAATCCTCTAAAAGAGTAAAGAGGGGGAAGAATATTGCCATAGGCGGCAACATCACCGAAACTACTAAAGCAGGCACTCGGTAAATGCCCTCAATAATTATATTGTGAAGCAATGGTGGTGTGTGAAAAGATTGCAGTAGATATTCTAGTCTTGACTCAATAAATCTAAAAAAAAGAGAAAGTATTTCGGAAATATAGTTTGCTCCGGTAATAGTAATCCAAAAAACTGTAAGAAGAAGTAGTATCATAATAGGATATCCGAATTTTTTGCTCGTAAAAATTTTATCGAGTTTTCGGTCTATGTCCATATTTGAGGTTGCTTTTACAGTTATTATATCTCTGCAGATTTCTTCGGAGGAAGCAACAACCGTTGAGGCAATAATGTCTTTCAGGTTTTCTTCTGTAATACCGTAGCTTTCAAGCATACTTTTAGCCTCGCGAAGTTTTTGGCTGATTTCTGAATTTTCTAATACATCAAATTTCAGATATTTTTTTATTTCATCTAAAAAAGTTTTGTTTGCGCTTAGCAAATTAAGGCTAAGCCATCTTGAATTTAATTTTCCTTTCACCTCTTTTTCTATGCTATCCTGTAAAATAGCTACAGCTTGTTCAACAATAAATGGGTAAGTAATCTTATATACATTACTATCTGTCTTTTGATTTGATATTGCGGATAAAAGATTGTTGAGAGTTTTCTTCTTTCTTGCTACTGTTCCAATTACGCTTACACCCAATTTTTGCGACAGCCGATTAAGATCTATTTTTATTCCTTTGCTTTTTGCTTGGTCAAGCAGATTTACGCATACTACAACATTATCTGTAATTTCAAGTGTCTGAAGAACGAGATTTAAGTTTCTTTCAAGACAGGTAGCGTCGCAAATAACAACTGTTTTTTGGGCACCGCCAAAGCAAATGAAATTTCTAGCTATTTCCTCCTCTGCCGAATGTGCGAAAAGGGAATATGTACCCGGAATATCAACAAGTACATAAGAGTCATTTTTATATTTACAATATCCTTGAGCGCTATTTACAGTTTTGCCTGCCCAGTTTCCTGTGTGCTGATTCATACCAGTAAGAGCATTAAAAACTGTACTTTTGCCAACATTTGGATTGCCTGCAAGGGCAACTATTTTATCTGTGCTTTTCTTTTTTCTGATAGTTAATTCCTCGGCATTGGTATTTTTGCCTGTAGAAAAAGCAGTGAGTCCCATTTTATACCTCCCGTATCAGTATTTTTTCGCTATCTTGATTTCTGATTGCTATTACCGCACCGCGTATTAAATAAGCCTTAGGGTCGCCTTGCGGACTGATTCCTACACATTCCACAACAGTGTTTTCAATAAGACCTATATCAATAAAACGGCGACGCATATCGCCTTTTGTCAAAATTTTATCGATTACAGCTTTTTGAGAAAGCTCAAGCTTGTTTAATTTTTTCATAGAATATCACCTTTTACATTTTATTCTTTTTTAAATAAATGGTGAGGTATATTTGTAATATCTGTTTCATATTATTTACAAAAGAATGTGATAAGCTGTAGGAGGAAGATTTATGACTGACACAAATATATATAAGGAAATTGCCGAACGGACGGGTGGCGATATTTATATAGGGGTGGTAGGACCTGTCAGAACGGGTAAGTCTACCTTTATAAAACAATTTATGGACAAATTGGTTTTACCCAATATTTCAGGAGATTATTTTAAAGAAAGAGCGAATGACGAGCTTCCGCAGTCATCCTCGGGCAGAACGATTATGACTACCGAACCCAAATTCATTCCTGAAAAGGCGGCGCAGATTAATATTGATGAGTCTGCAAATATGAATGTAAGACTTATTGACTGTGTGGGTTATATAGTGCCGAGCGCTTTAGGATATATTGAGGGTTCTGAGCCGAGAATGGTTATGACACCGTGGTATGATGAACCTATACCGTTTAATATGGCGGCAGAAATAGGAACACGCAAGGTAATAAACGAGCATTCAACAATAGGGCTTGTAATAACCACCGACGGAAGCATCAGTGATATTCCGCGTGATGAATATGAGGAAGCAGAACAACGGGTTATTGAGGAATTAAAGGCAATAAATAAGCCGTTCGTGGTTTTGCTTAACTGTATGTATCCTAATTCACCAGAAGCCAAAGAAACTGCAGAGCAGTTAAGTGCAAAATATACGGTTCCTGTTTTGCCTGTAAACTGTCTGGAATTGGGCGAAGAAGATATTAAGCAGATATTATCCCGTATATTGTTTGAATTTCCTATTAAGGAAATAGGAATATTTTTTCCGCGTTGGATTAATTCTTTGCCGTTAGAGCATTGGCTTCGCTCGGATTTAACCTCTACTATCAAAAAATGCTCGTCTTCACTTTGTCACATAAGAGATGTAATAGCATTTGAGGAAAATTTCAAAAACAGTCAGAATGTAGATTCGGCTGAGGTAGAAAATATCGACTTAGGCAAGGGCAGTGCCCAGATAAAGCTTAATGTTAATCAAAATCTGTTCTATAAAATTCTTGCCGAAACAACAGGTCTTATTATAAATGACGAGCAAGAACTTATGGAAAGTATAAGCGAAATGGCACAAATGAAAAAGGAATATATGCGTGTTAAGGGCGCTCTTGAAGAGGTAGAGGCTACTGGCTACGGAATTATTATGCCTGAAACAGAGGAGTTAAAGCTTGAAGAACCGCAAATAGTTAAGCAGGGCGGAAGATACGGTGTAAGACTTAGAGCTTCAGCACCATCAATACATCTTATGAAAGCAAATATTACTACCGAGGTAAGTCCAATCGTTGGCAGTGAAAAACAGTCTGAAGATCTTGTTATGTATCTGTTAAGCGGGTTCGAGGAAGACCCTGTTAAAATTTGGGATTCTAATATTTTTGGCAAATCCTTGCACGACCTTGTTAATGAGGGCTTACATACAAAGCTTGCTCGTATGCCGGTTGATGCACGTATGAGAGTTCAGGAAACGGTGGAACGTGTTATAAATGAGGGTTGTAACGGACTGGTTTGCATTCTGTTATAAAAATATTGCATTTGGCTTAGTTTTGTTTTATCATATAAAAGGTGATAAGATGAACTACAGTCAAACGCTTGAATACATTCATTCAATGGGCAATTTTTCATTGCCCGCCGGACTCATTAGAATGAATGAAGTGATGAAAAAATTAGATAACCCACAAAATAAAATAAAAGCTATTCACATAGCAGGCACTAACGGCAAAGGTTCGGTGTCTGCTATGCTCGCAAGTATTTTTAAAACCGCAGGTTATAAAACGGGTCTTTTTATTTCTCCGTTTATTATTGATTTCAGAGAACGAATACAAATAAACGGTGAATTTATAAGCGAGGAGGATTTGGTTTATTATTCTCAAAGAATAATAGATACTAAGATAAGGCTTACAGAGTTTGAATTTATCACAGCGGTAGCATTTCTTTACTTTGCCGATAAAGAAATTGATATACTTATTTGCGAAACAGGACTTGGAGGCAGACTTGATGCCACAAATATTTTGCAAAATAAAATCGTTAATGTGATTACCAAAATCGGTCTTGACCATACAACAGTTCTAGGAAACACAATAGAAGAGATTACGGCTGAAAAATGCGGTATTATAAAAAACAGCCCTACAGTGACAACATATAATCAGCTATCCTCAGTTATAAATGTTATAAAAAAATATACAGACAAGCTTTATATACCCGATAAGCAAAAACTTTCTGTTCTAAATGATGTGTGTAACACCTATATGTATAACGGTAAAAAATACACTCTTTCGCTTTCAGGGGATTATCAGCTTGAAAATTCTTTAGTGGCTATAAAAGCGATAGAAGTTAGCGGATATGACATTCCCTATAACATCATTTATAAAGGACTTAAAAACGCTGTTTTTCCAGCAAGAATGGAAATTATATCTAAAAATCCATTAGTCGTTTTAGACGGAGCACATAATCCTGATGGAGCCGAGGTTTTATCAAAAGAACTTTCTAAGCAAAGTGATATTACTGCAATAATAGGTATGATGAGGGATAAGGATGTAAATGCTTTTTTAGAGCAAACGCTTAAATATTGTAAAAGTGCAGTTGCAGTTGAGGTATCAAATATGCCAAGGTCAATGTCTGCAAAAGAACTTTGCGATATAGCTAACAAAATATGTCCTTGCGAAATAGCAGAGGATTATGCGACAGCCATAAAAAAGGCAATGAAAAAATCTTGCGGGAAACCAATTTTTGTTTTTGGTTCACTTTATTTAGCGTCTGCTATCAGACCTTTTTTAAAAGATTTTTTTAAAGACAACCTAATATGACAATTTTTTTAAGGATAAGCCTTTAATATATATAAAGGGCTTGTCCTTAAATTTTTATTGGAGGAAAGGAAATGTCGGTTGAAATTAATGTAACAGGAGAGGTCGTAACTGCATATCTTAGCGGTGAACTTGATCATCATACAGCAAGGTTTATGCGTGAGGAGATTGACGGCGCCGTAGAGCTTAATATGCCCACATTGCTAGTGCTCGACTTTAAGAACATCAGCTTTATGGATAGCTCAGGTATAGGTCTTGTAATGGGCAGATATCGAAATCTTTTAAAATCGGGTGCAGAGCTTCATATAACAGGAGCGCCACCTCAGATTTATAAGATGATGAAATTGGCAGGTATTGAAAAATTAGCAAAACTTGAAGGAAGGTAATTTAAAATGAAAACAAAAAACAGATTTAAAATGACACTATCGGCGCGTTCTTCTAATGAAAGTTTTGCAAGAGCCTGTGTTTCGGCTTTTGCAACACAGCTTGACCCTACTTTAGAAGAAATAAATGATATAAAAACAGCCGTTTCAGAAGCGGTGACAAACTGCATTGTTCACGCGTATAAAGAAAACATAGGTGATATTTACATAACTGCCGAACTGCACGATGACAATTCTATAAGAATTAAAATCAGAGATAAGGGTTGCGGAATTGAAAATGTTGAAAAAGCAATGGAACCTCTTTATACAACAGTAGGCGGTGAACGTGCAGGACTTGGGTTTGCAGTTATGCAAAGTTTTATGGATTATATAAAGGTGAATTCCAAATGCGGTAAGGGTACAACTGTGACTCTAATTAAAAAAATCAGTCCAAGGTTTAGTACAAATGCTTAAAAAACTTTCTGAACGCGATAACTTTATTGAAAGCAATTTGGGACTTGTACATTCTATATGCAAAAGATTTACGGGCAGAGGTATAGAATACGATGATCTTTACCAAGCAGGTTGCATAGGTCTTATAAAAGCTACAGATGGGTTCGATAGTGACAGAGGACTTATGTTTTCAACCTATGCAGTGCCTGTTATAATGGGTGAGGTTAGAAGACTTTTCCGTGACGGAGGGGCGGTCAAGGTTTCACGCTCGGTAAAGGAACTTTCGATAAAAGTGGCTCGTGAAACCTCACGACTTGAACAAAAACTTAACAGAGAACCTACTGTAAACGAAATCGCAACAGCATTAGGGATTTCTGCAGAAGATGTTGCAGAAGCAGTGTGCGCCACACAAGCAACGGTATCTCTCACAGCATATAGCGAAGACGGTGTAACTCAAATGGACTTGCCGACTAAAACTCTTGAGGAACAAATAACCGACCGCCTAGTGCTTGATGAAGCATTCGGTTTTTTGACCGAAACAGAACGCAAAATAATGAAATACAGATACTATAAATCATTAACCCAAAACAAAACTGCGCAACTTCTTAATATGTCACAGGTACAGATTTCACGCGCAGAAAAAAAGATTCTTTTAAAACTCAAACAATTTTTAAAATAATTGTAGTCGAAAAGTGCATAAAAACCGCTAATTCAGAAGAAAAATTGTGAAGAAAATACTAAAGCAAAAAATTTTAAAAAAACTTTAAAAAAAGTGTTGACAAAGGGGGATAGATGTGGTATTATAATCGAGCGCTCTAAAAAGGGGGCGCGGAAAACGGACCTTGAAAATTAAACAACGAAGAAATAAGGACCCGACGATTCTTATGAGAAAT
>JAZNJT010000004.1:0-22083 GCA_045578145.1 Acutalibacteraceae bacterium | reverse complement strand
CGACCAAAAATCCGTGTTTCCTGTAGGAAGCACGGATTTTAATTTGTATTATTGTGGTTAGTGAGAAGTGATTTTTCTACATTTTGTTTGCATAATTAAAAAAATTGTGTTATTATAAATCATAAAGTTTTAAAAACGGCCATAAAGAATTAAACTATAATATTGCACTAATAATTAAATAGAAAAAGGAATTAGATTATGTATCCATTATTATTACAACCACCAATTAAAGATTACTTATGGGGCGGAACAAAATTAAAAACAGATTTCGGTTTTAAAACTGAAAAGGAAATTGCGGCAGAGGCTTGGATGCTGTCTTGTCATAAAGATGGTATGAATATAGTTCTTAACGGTGAGTATAAAGGCAAAACAATAAATGAAGTCTTAGAAATATGGGGTGAATCTGCATTAGGTAAAAAAGCAGAAAAGTTTTCATATTTCCCAATACTTATAAAACTTATAGATGCCAAGCAAAAGCTTTCTGTTCAGGTACACCCTAATGACGATTATGCATTATCGGTTGAGGGTGAATACGGCAAAACTGAGATGTGGTATGTTGTAGACTGTGAAGAGGGAGCAGAGCTTGTTTACGGTTTTAAAGAAAACATATCCAAGCAAGAATTTGAAAGACGTATCAAGGATAATACCTTAACTGATGTGTGTAATACAGTACCTGTACATAAAGGCGATGTTTTCTTTATAGATGCAGGAACACTGCACGCGATAGGCGAGGGAATACTTATAGCTGAGGTACAGCAAAATTCAAACACTACTTACAGGGTATCCGATTACGGCAGACTGGGTGCTGACGGAAAACCAAGAGAATTGCATATAGATAAAGCTTTAGATGTAACTAAATGTGAAATACCCAAAATTCCTTACGGTAATATTGGCGTAATCACAACTCACGGTAATAATACAACAAGAGAATTGGCTATATGCGATAAATTTTCTGCAAAGCTTCTGAATCTTAATGATTCGACTGATATAGATTCACTCGATAGTTTTGTTTCACTTATTATTCTTGACGGGGAAATAAGTGTTAAGTGGGATGATGAAGAAATCAAGGCTAAAAAGGGTGACAGTATTTTCATCCCTGCTAAAATGAAAGTTAAATTAAACGGAAAAGCAGAAATCTTATATAGTTATATATAAACAAAAAACGGCAATCAAGTGTTTTGATTGCCGTTTTTATAATATTTATGCGAGATATTCTTCTGCGTAATGTATCGCAACAGCGCCGTCTGCCACAGCAGTGACTATCTGGCGGAGAGCCTTGGTGCGAACATCGCCTACTGCATATACACCGTCGATATTTGTGCGGGTTGATTCATCTGCTATTATATATCCGTTTTGGTCTATGTCTACAGCGTTTTTTAAAAAATCTGTGGCAGGTTTTCTGCCGATGCTGATAAAGACTCCGTCAATTGAAAGTTCGGTCAAAGCACCGTCTGTATTCTTGATTTTAATGCCCGTTAATTTACTGTTAGCAATAAATTCTTCTACTGTGCTGTTCCATATAAATTCAATGTTATCGGCATTCATAAGCGGTGCATGATAAATTTTAGTTGCTTTAAGTCGGTCACGTCTATGGATAAGATAAACTTTCTTTGCAAGCTTTGAAAGGTATAGGGCATCTGCTGCGGCAGAATTACCGCCGCCTATAACGGCTACGGTTTTATCCTTGTAGAATCTGCCGTCACAGTGGGCGCAGTAATGAACGCCTCTGCCAATAAGTGCCTGTTCGTTACTGAGTCCTAATTCTCGCGGATTGGCGCCTGTGCTAAGTACTACTGTTTTACCTAAAAATACATTATTATCTGCAATAATCCTTTTGATTTTATCCGAAAAATCCACTGCCGTAATCTCAACGTATTCTGTTTTGGCGCCGAAGCGTTCTGCACCTGATTGCATTTTCATACCAAGGGTAAAGCCGTCAACCCCGTCTTCGAAGCCAGGGTAATTTTCAATGTCGCCTGTGAGCGCCATTTGACCGCCGGCGCTCATTTTTTCGAGCAAAAGGGTATCAAAGCCTGCCCTTGCGGCATACAGCGCGGCTGTGTAGCCCGCAGGTCCGCCGCCAATAATAATTATATCATAAATACGTTCCATATTAAGATCTCTTAGTCCTCTAACAAGCTTAAAATCTGAGCTTTAGGTCTTGCTCCTGTTGACTGATTAATTATTTTGCCGTTTTTTATTACAACAAGAGTGGGAATACTTGCAACACCGAAATCTGCGGCAAGCTCAGGCTCAGCATCTACATTAATTTTACCAACCAGATACTGCGGTTTTTCTACTGCAATTTCTTCTACTATTGGTGAAACCATTCTGCAAGGACCGCACCAGTCTGCATAAAAGTCGAGAAGTACGGTTTTTTCACTGTTTTTAATTTGTTCGAAATTTTCTTTAGTTACTGTTATTGCTGACATAAATTAACCCCTCTCTTTTTAGTAGTATAACCTTGATTTTTGTTTTAATTTATAAGTTCGTTTGCTAATTGCTCTAATTGTTCACAGCTTGCATTGTTAAGGGAGGATAAAATTTTAACCGAAGTTTCTGCAAAGGTTAAATTTTTTGAGCCTTCTAACATGCCGCGCATAATTTTTGCGGCCATGGGCGCCCAGCTGCCGTTTTCAATTAAAGCTACAGTGCGGTTAGAAAAATTACGCTCGGTAAGATGATTTATAAATTCACGCATAAACGGGAAAATTTCGCCGTTGTAGGTAGTAGTTGCAAGAACAATTTTGCTGTATCGGAAGGCATCCTCGACAGCTTCTGCCATATCACAGCGTGCCAGGTCGTTTACAACAACCTTCAAAGCGCCTTTTTTCTCTAGTTTTTCTGCAAGATATTCTACCGCCTTTTTGGTGTTTCCGTAAACCGAAGTATAGGCAATCATTATGCCATCTTCTTCGGGAGTATAGCTTGACCATTTGTCGTAAAGGTCAATATAGTATCCTAAATTTTCGGTAAGGAAAGGTCCGTGTAAAGGACAGATTATCTTTATATCAAGCTTTGAAGCTTTTTTAAGTAAGCTTTGTACCTGAGCACCGTATTTTCCAACAATACCAACATAATAGCGCCTTGCCTCGCAAGCCCAGTCCTCATCTGTATCAAGTGCGCCAAACTTACCGAATCCGTCGGCAGAGAACAGTACTTTATCGGCACTGTCGTACGATACAATAACCTCGGGCCAATGCACCATTGGAGCTGTTAAAAAGGTGAGGGTATGTGCGCCAAGCTCAAGAGTGCTGTTTTCGCCTACAACAACCTGTTTGTCCGCAAAATCTGTACCGAAGAAGTTTTTCATCATAACAAAGCTTTGCTTTGATGAAACTATTTGAGCCTCTGGGTAAATTTCTGTGAAAGCTTTTATATTTGCTGAATGGTCAGGCTCCATATGATGTATTATAAGATAGTCGGGTTTTCTGCCATTTAGAGCATTTTCAATGTTTTTAAGCCATTCGTCCTTAAAATTTACATCAACAGTGTCCATAATCGCGATTTTTTCATCAATAATCGCATAAGAATTATAGGACATTCCGTTGGGGACCATGTATTGTCCCTCAAATAAATCAATCTTTCGGTCATTTACGCCGATATATTTAATATCATTTGAAATATTCATATAATATATCCCCTAATATAAATTGCATGTTAATTATACCCTATAAAAACATAAAAATCAACGTGGAAAATTGAGGTTGTTTTGTGAGCTACAGCAATTTTTATTACCGCAGTTTTTGCTATAGGGACAGCCAATACATTTTTCTCCGTCTTTTTTCGCTTTGTAAATATAAATTGAAGCAAGAGAAATAATAATAACGAGTATAGTAATAATTATAAAATTTTCCATATATTTTAAACCTTTGCTTTTTTATCAGCACTAATGCATAAGTGACTTAAAATAGCAATTATTATAAGTATTGCAATAAAACCTGCTAAGAATCCGTTTCCTAAAGTCCCCTCAGTTATAAGAGTGCCTATTTGATACACGAAAAAACTAACTGTAAAGCCTACGCAAAGCTGAAGCACTATACCGCTCCAAAGCCATTTTGCGCTTTTCATTTCGCTGTTCATAGCCCCGATAGCCGCAAAGCAAGGGGGAGTGAAAAGATTGAACATAAGATAAGCAAGCGCCGCAACAGGACCTATACCCATCGTAGCCGCAACCTCAGAAGCGCCGCCATTAAGTACTAAATCGTTAACATTTATAAAATTAGTAATGCCGAAGCATACAGCCAATGTTCCGACAACATTTTCCTTCGCTATAAAGCCTGTAATTGCAGCCGCTGCCATTTCCCAAGAAAGAACGCCGATAACAGGGAGAAGTATGTAAGCAAAAGGCCCTGCAACAGATGCTAAAATCGAGGCGTCGGCACTGTCTGTTAATTTAAAATTCCAATTAAATGACTGCATAATTTGTATGGCAGTGTTACAAAGCAGTATTATTGTTGATGCTTTTACTATGTAGGCCCAACCTCTGCCGCACATAGAGGTAAACGCCCGCCAGAGTGACGGAAATTTATATTCAGGCATTTCAATAATAAAGTATGACTTTTTAGCGCTGTTGCCTGTGATTTTATTTATAAGCAGTGCGCCGAAGAATATTATTGTTATTCCCACAAAATACATTAATGTGCCCACCCAAGACGCATCGCCAAAGAAAACACCTGCAAATAAAGCGATTACAGGAAGTTTTGCACCGCAGGGCATAAACGGGGCAAGCATAGCGGTAGCACGGCGCTCACGTTCATTTCGTATGGTACGGCAAGCCATTATGCCAGGTATAGAACAACCTGTGCCCACAACAAAGGCTATAACCGATTTACCCGAAAGCCCCACTTTTTTGAAAATAGGGTCAAGCACAACCGATACCCTTGCCATATAGCCACAGTCTTCAAGAAGCGCTATAAGGAAATACATTACCATAACAAGAGGTAAAAAACCTATAACGGCTATAACACCGCCGATAACACCGTCAACAAGTAAGGCCGAAATCAGAGGATTGGCATTTTGAAATAAACTGCTTATAGCGTCTTTACCTGTTTCGAGTAAACCCACAAGAAAATCGGCTATGCAAACACCGGGACCTGCTTGGGAAATCCAGAAAACAAGATACATAACAACCGCAAAAATCGGAATACCAAGCCATCTGTTAGTAAGAATATCATCAATTTTATCTTGATAATTTTTATTTTTTGTAAGCACTTTGCGGTTTTCAACCTCTTTTACAATAGAGTTTACAAACTCGAAGCGCTTGCGGTCGGCCATTTGGGCAGAGGCTTTATCTGTAAAGTCAATGTCATTTTGAACGTATGGAGCATGCTGGGTTTCTCCATAAAGCGACACAGCTTTTTTAATGACCTCTTTAAGACCGTCTGCATTAGTGGAAACAGTGTCCACAACAGGACAACCTAATTTTTCTGATAGAAGAACTGAGTTTATTACTGTTTCTTTTTTATGATTAATATCTGCTTTATTAAGCGCTACAACAACAGGTATTTCAAGCTCTAAAAGCTGTGTTGTGAAAAATAAGCTACGGCTTAGGTTTGTAGCATCTACAATGTTAATTATAACATCGGGATTTTCGGTTTTAACATAAGCGCTTGTAATACTTTCTTCGGCAGTGAAGGGCGACATTGAATAAGCACCAGGCAAATCAACTGCAATAAGTTCTTTGCCAGAATAATAGTTTTTTTTGATAGAGCGTTCTTTTTTATCTACTGTAACCCCTGCCCAGTTGCCAACCTTTTCGTTACTGCCTGTAAGGGCGTTGAACATAGTAGTTTTACCGCTGTTGGGATTTCCCGCCAACGCAATTCTCATTTTTAAATCCCCTTTAGAATTTTTTGAGTTAGTTATAGCTAACTAAGTTTTAAAAATCAAACAACAAACTAACCCGTTTGTTGTTTAAATAATTATAGCGTTTGCTAAATTAATATCAATATTATATCTGCTGTCCTTAATGGAAATTATAAAGCCTGTGTTTTTGCGGGACACCACAGTAATAGGTTCGCCGCTGTAACAGCCTAATGAAAACAAAAAAGCATTAAGCTCTTCATCTTCAGTATCTATATGTTTTATGATATATTCTATTCCTTCCGTAGCTTCGCTTAAGTACATATAGCATCTCCTTTAGAACACTGAGTTAGTCGCCGCTAACTGTTAAGTATATTACCACTTTTCCAAAATTTTGTCAACAGTTTTTTAGCCTTGAAAAAAACTTTTTAATATGATAGAATGTTTTTAACCTTTAAAGGAGGTTTTTTAGAATGTCGTTACACGAATCTGCTGAAATGTATCTTGAAACGATTTATTTGCTTTCTGAGAAAACGGGAAGCGTGCGCAGTATAGACGTTGCGGAATATATGGGCTATTCTAAACCCAGTGTAAGCAGAGCGGTGAGCCTGCTTCGTGAGGGCGGTTATGTTTCTATGGCGGAGGACGGGTATTTAACCCTGACAGCAAAGGGCAAAGAAACAGCAAAAAAAATATTTGAAAGACATACGGTTTTATCAAATTTTTTAGCCTTTATAGGTGTTGAGGGTGAGGTTGCCGCTAAAGATGCCTGTAAAATAGAGCACGTGGTGAGCGATGAAACAATAAATGCTATAAAGAATTTTTTGGAAAAAAGAAATTAAGTTTAAGAGAGGCGAAAGCCTCTCTTTTTTGTTCTAAATAGGACAACCGTTTCATATTGTTTAACAGAGGTGAGAAAGTGGAAAACCAAAAAAACTTTGAAGATGCACTTTACGGAGTGGGGCAAAGAGTAAAAGAAATTTTATTAAAAATACCCATAAAAATCAAACAAAGCGCTGAGGAAATAAGACTGCGCGAGGGTTTGCCGTTAGCCTTGACGCTGTCTGGTGATACTGTTTTTGTGAATCACAAAGGTGAAGTGAGCTTTAGTATCACCGAAGCACTTTATATTGTAGACCGCGAGGACATTGTTGACAGCTTTAATAATTTAACCGGAAACTCGGTTTATGCGCATGAGGACGAGCTTAAAAACGGTTTTATTATAATGAAGAACGGATGTAGAGCGGGTGTTTGCGGCAGTTTTACTACAGATGGATTTTTAAGCGAAGTCACATCGGTTAATATAAGAATTTCACATGAGGTTATAGGCTGTGCTAATAAAATTTTGCAAAGCTATAACGGCAGAGGTCTTTTGATTTCAGGACCTGCGGGATGCGGTAAAACAACCGTTCTGCGTGATACGGTAAGACAGTTATCGCAAGGTGTTTGCGGTAAGTTTTATAGGGTTTGTGTTATAGATTCAAGAGGTGAAATTTTTGGTGGTGGCAAAGCCGACCTTGGAAAAAACACCGATATAATACATATAGATGATAAAGCTAAGGGGATTGAAATAGCACTTAGAACTATGTTTCCCGAGGTAATTGCCTTTGATGAAATTGCAAATACAGAGGAGCTTAAAAGGGTAAAAGAAAGCTTTTTTTCTGGTGTAGATATCATAACTACCGCGCATATAGGAAGTAAAGAGGAATTAATGTCGCGAAATGTGACCGCTGATTTAATAAAGAATAAAATTGTGTCTACTGTGGCAATTCTGCCTCGTCTTCACGGTAGCAAAACAGAGATTTATTCATCCTGTGAGTTGGTTTAAATGATAATTTTTAAAATTGTGGGGCTTTTTGCGGTTTTTTCTGTGCCTTGTATTTATGGGTTTTACAAGTCGTATTCGGTAAAGAAAAGGTGTATTAAGCTAAAAAAACTTGTTGTATCCCTTGCAAAGATTTCAGAATATATAAGAATAGAAAAATACGAAAAAAACAGGCTTTTTAAAAGGTGTTTTGATGCCTCGTTATTAAATGCGGATTTGGAGTTTAACTGTGAATATCTTTTAAAGGAAGATATTTCGCTTTTAAATGAATTTTTAGATAATTTCGGAGCGGGCGACAGAAAAAACGAGTATGAAAGAACCTGTGTTTATATAAATCTTTTTGAAAGACTTTCAGAAAAAGCAGAATTTGAAACCGAAAAACTTAGTAGGCTCTATTCATCACTTGGAGTACTTACGGGTTTATCGCTTTGTATTTTTTTAATTTAGGAGATTAAAATGGATGTCGATTTTATATTTAAAATTGCCGCAATCGGTATTATTGTAACGGTGCTTAATCTTGTGCTTATACGTTCTGGCAGAGAGGAACAGGCAATGCTCACCACACTTGCAGGGCTTGTGGTGGTTCTGCTTATGGTTGTAAATGCTGTTGCGGAGCTTTTCACAACCGTAAAAAACCTTTTCGGGCTATGAGTGATACCCTTTTTAAAATACTTATTCTATGCCTTACTACAGCGGTTTTTGCAATTGTGATAAAACCTAAAAGCAGTGAATATGCATTTCTCATAACTGTGGCGGCGGGCATCATAATAGGTATATTATTGCTTAAAAATATCAGCGAGCCGATTAAAGCTATCGGCGAGAGCTTTTCAAAATACGGCATTGAGTCCGACTGCTTTAAGGTGGCACTCAAAGCGGTAGGGATAGGATATATTACCTCGTTTGTTGCCGATGCCTGCCGCGACTGCGGACAAAGTTCTTTAGCTCTTAAAGCAGAACTTGCGGGAAAGTGCGCGATTTTCATGTTGTCTGCACCGCTTCTTGTTTCAGTACTCAATACAGCGGTAGGGTTTATAAAATGATTAAGAAGATACTGGTAATAATACTTATTGCACATTTGCTTACAATTTCTGTTTTTGCAGAAGAAAACAATATATATGAAAAACAGTATGAGCAAAGTGTTGGGCAAGAGCTTGATGAGGGACTTCCCTATTATACTGAGCGTTTTTTAGATCAAAACGGTCTTAATCCTAAAAACAAGGACTGGGTATACAATATAACTCCCCAAAATGTTTTTTTGCATATTTTTTCTTTTTTAAAATCAGGACTTAAAGGTCCGCTTGTATCCTCACTAGGAGTGCTTGCTATTATTCTTGTGAGTGCGCTTATTTCTTCTAATGCTGCGGGACAGGGAGTAGGCGAAACAACCCTTTATGCTACTGTTATTTGCACTGCAGCAGCTATTTGCGGTCCCGTGTTTTCTACTGTGGAAGCGACGGTTAGCGCAATGAATGGGTGCGCGGTGTTTATGACATCTTTTATCCCGATTTTTGCAGTGGTAGTAGCTTCAGGCGGTGCTACGGCAACAGCGGTTTCGATGAGTTCGCTTTTACTTGGGGCAGCACAGGTTGTAAGCTATATATCAAATTTTGCGGTAATGCCGCTTATGAGCGGATATCTTAGCATAAGCCTTGCCGCAAGTGTGTCGCCTGTTGTGCAAAAATCTGGCGTTGCAGACGGTATAAAAAAATTATCATTTTGGATAATGTCACTGCTTACTACAATCTTTATAGGAATACTAAGTATACAAACAGCGGTAAGCAGCTCCGCTGATACATTGACTGTTAAAACGGCTAAATTTTTAATAGGCTCATCTGTCCCTGTTGCGGGCACCGCCTTGTCAGAGGCGCTGACTACTGTTACAGCCTCGGTCGGTATACTTAAATCATCTGTAGGGATATACGGTATTGTAGCAAGTGTGGTTTTATTTTTGCCTCTGCTTGCCGAGTTGTTCTTGTGGCGCGTGGGACTTACCTTAACTGCATCTGTAGCCGACCTTTTTGCAGTTTCGAAAATCCCTGCTCTTCTTCGTAGTATGGACAGTGTTTTATCAGTGTTGATAGGCATTATTTTGTTAACACTAGCACTTTTTGTGATTTCACTTGCAGTAATATTAACGGTGGGTAAAGTGCAATGAATTGGGTAAGAACAATAATAGCTGCTTTTTGCGCCTCAAGTATTTTTTTAGGCGCGCTTTTTATACTTTGCCCAAAGGGAAATATTTCTGCTTCTGTGAAATATGTACTTTCGCTTGTGTTTTTGGTTTCGGTCATATCTGCGGCGGGTATAGGAGTGAAAAAAGCGGATTTTAGCTTTAATGCTTTTTCATCGCAAGAAGTTTTGACAGATAATTTTGAAAATTTAAACATAAAGCTTGCTTTTGAGGAAGTTTTGCAAAAAAACGGAATAGGTTTTAAAGAAATTACCGTTTTTACGGATAAACTTGAAGCGGGCGGCATAAGTATTAATAAGGTTATAATAAGGTCGGACTGTGAGAAAGAAAAAATTATTGCCGCTTTGGGCGAGGAACTCAAAACGATAGAGGTTGAAGTAAAGAATGAATGATATTATGGAGAAATACATATCCCGTTTACGCTCGCCAAAGCTTTTAATTACAGTAGGAATTATTGGGATAGCGCTTATCTTTTTGTCTTCTTTAGGCGATGATGATAAGCAAAAGGTTAAGGCAAATACCGAGTTTTCTGCAGAGCAGTATTGCGATGAGCTGGAAACCCAAATCAGAAAAACCGTAACCCAAATTACAGGAAGCAAAAACTGCTCGGTTATAATAACGCTTGAGAGCGGGATAAGATATTCTTACGCTGATATTAAGGAAGAACATTCTTCTGACAAAACCGAAAAGGACGAAAGTTTATCGGAAAATCAGCTTAAATCGGGATACATAACGGTTAAAGATGCCGACGGTGGTGAGCGTGCGCTTCTTGTGACAGCAGAAATGCCTGAAATTAGGGGTGTGGCAATCGTGTGCGACGGCGGTGATAACGAGGTTTTAAATCAAAAAATAGAAAATGCCGTCACAGCGGCTCTTAATATAACATCGAAAAGAGTATACATTTGCGGGAGGAAAAATTAATGAAAAAGGGTAAAGTTTTCTCAAAAGGACAAGTGACAGTGGCGGTGATGCTGTTAAGCCTTGCGGCAGCTATTTGGCTTAATGCAAAATATGTTCCCTCGTCGACAAAATATTTGGGCGAGGCATCCTTTGTAAACGGTACAGCCGAGGAGGATAAGGCAGCGGTGGAAACTTCGGCTACGGTTAAGGATAACGGTGATTATTTTACAACCGCTAAAAAAGAACGCGACAAAAATCGCAAGGAAATGACCGAAACGGTGGAAGAACTATTGAATCATAAAAATCTCACTGCAGAGGATAAAAAGGAGGCTTTGGCGAAAGCAGAAAAGTATGCGCAAACTGTGGAAAAAGAGGGTAACATAGAGGCGCTGCTTAAAGCCAAGGGGTTCGAAAAAAGCCTTGTTATTATAAGCGAAAAGGGAATAAATATCGTTGTAAAATCTGAGGGGCTTACGTCTCAGCAAACCTTGCAGATACAGGATATTGTTACAAATGAGACAGATATTACGCTCCAAAATATAAAAATTATTCCTGTT
Organism: Acutalibacteraceae bacterium; assembly: GCA_045578145.1. GTDB lineage: Bacteria > Bacillota > Clostridia > Oscillospirales > Acutalibacteraceae > UBA737. The sequence continues at coordinate 10,805 of JAZNJT010000004.1, read as the reverse complement.
GCAAAATAAAAAGGTTGTGTTATTCAAAAATTGTGGTATAATATGTATATAAATACTGCAATGGGGGTTTATCCTATGAATAATAATGCAACCGTACTTTCGGTTAACACCGAGGTTCTTGAAAAAATGGCTGAAATCGCAGCTAAAGAGGTTGAAGGAGTTTCAGGTCTTTCTAAAAAAGCCATTGACCTTAAAAATGCCGTTAAAACAAAGCAGGCTTTTAAGGGTGTAAAGGTTGAAAATGTTAACGGAGCTATAAAAATCAATGTTTATATTTGCGTTGAAAAGAATGTGCCTGTTAAAGAGGTTGCCGAAAAGGTACAGGCAAATATTAAGGATAAAATTCAAACAATGACAAATACTGCTGTAACAAAGGTTAATGTTACTGTTGCGGATATTAATATTCCTGCCGAAGCTGACGGCGAATAACTTTTATTTATGAATCCCTGACTTTTAGTTGGGGATTATTTTTTTATCTCTACATATAATATGTGTGAGGTGAAAAAATGAGCAAAAAGAAAAAATGCAGACAAAACAGCATTCTTCCGCTTTCCGACCTGCCTGAAACCGCAGAGGAAATGGTTAACCGTTACGGAACCTATGAAATCCAAAGTACTGCCGCTACCGATAATCAGTATCCTTGTATAGCACAGGGCTTTAATAAAAAACAAATTAAACACGACTGTGAAAATCCGCATAAAGATTAATAGCTGTTATTCTTGACAAATTCTTCTGAAAGATATATAATCAATGTGTGTAAAAACTTTTTGGAGGAATTATAAATTATGATTAGTGCAGGCGATTTCAGAAACGGTGTAACCTTCGAGGAAGACGGCAACGTTCTTCAAGTTGTTGAGTTTCAACACGTAAAACCCGGTAAAGGTGCCGCTTTTGTAAGAACTAAGATTAAAAATGTAATTACAGGTTCGGTTGTTGAAAAGAGCTATAACCCTACAGCAAAGTTCCCAACTGCTTTTGTTGAGAGAAAGGATATGGAATATTCTTATAACGACGGCGATCTTTATTACTTTATGGATCAGGAAACCTATGATATGGTTCCGATAAACGGCAGTGAGCTTGGCGATAATTTTAAGTTTGTAAAGGAAAATATGGTTTGCAAAATTCTTTCCTACAAAGGAAAGGTTTTCGGCGTTGAGCCTCCTACTTTTGTTGAGCTTGAAATCACCAAAACAGATCCTGGCTTCAAGGGAGACACTGCTACTAACGCTACAAAACCTGCTACTGTTGAAACAGGTGCTGAAATTCGCGTACCTCTCTTTATTGACGAGGGAGACAAGGTAAGAATTGATACACGTACCGGCGAATATATGGAACGCGCATAAGGAGAAAATACAGATGGATATTTGTGAAAAAATTGCTTACATTAAAGGCTTGGCAGAAGGTCTTTCGTTAGATGATAGCACTAAAGAGGGCAAAGTTCTTAACGCTATTATTGATTTGCTTGCAGATATTACAGAGGAAATTTGTGATATCGAAGAGGGCTGTGACGAGCTTTGCGAACAAATTGACGCAGTTGACGAGGATTTAGCTTCCTTAGAAGAAATCATCTATGAGGATGATGAATGCGATTGTGACGATTGCTGTGACTGCGGTGACGATGAGGTTTATGAAATTGAGTGTCCTGCTTGCAACGACGTGATTTATCTTGACGCTGATATGCTTGAGGAAGAGGGAATGGTTTGCCCCAACTGTGGCACTGACCTTGAATTTGATTTCGATTGTGACTGCGAATGTGGCTGTCACGACTGTGAAGACGAATGTGAAGAATAATTAAACCCTTTAAACCGCACAGTCAATGTGCGGTTTTTACTTTTTGAACGGCGGTGAAAAAATGCAGACCGAAACAAAGTTATGCTATGAAGCCTATGAGAGTAACGATAGTGCGATTCCTGTTATAATAGTGGCTGCGGGCAATTCCACCAGAATGGGACAAAACAAGCAGTTTATGGAGATTTTAGGTTTGCCTGTAATCGTGAGAACGCTAACAGCTTTTCAAAAATCTAAGGCTGTAAGCAGAATAATTTTAGTGGTAAAAGCCGAAGATATATTTAACTTCCAAATACTAACAGAAAAATATGGAATAAATAAGGTTTCGGATATTGTCTGTGGCGGTGAAAACCGTCAGCAATCGGTTTTAAACGGTTTTGCAAGACTATCGCGAACAGAAAAAGAGGTTTTAATTCACGACGGTGCTCGGCCGCTTGTGAGTGAAAAAACAATTTGCTCTGTGGCAGATGCTTTAAAGAATTATTCTGCGGTCACATGCGGAGTAAAGGTTAAGGACACGATAAAGCAAACCGATGAAAACGGAAAAATACTCAAAACAGTGGACAGAAGCTGTTTGTTTTCGGTGCAGACACCTCAGGCTGTGCGAAAGGCGGAGTATTTGGGTGCGGTAGAAAAGATGGATGATATAAGCTCCTTCACTGACGACACCTCTATTATGGAGGCGGCAGGTTATGACTGTTTTATGGTTGAAGGCGATTACAAAAATATTAAAATAACAACACGTGAGGATATTTCTTTAGCAGAAAATTTTTTGAAAGAGGAATAGGTATGAGAATAGGTCACGGTTATGATGTTCATAGACTGGTAGAGTGCAGAGATTTGATGTTGGGCGGCGTTAAAATTCCGTTTCGCTTAGGTCTTTTGGGACACTCGGATGCCGATGTTTTGCTTCACGCAGTTTGTGATGCTTTGCTTGGCGCGGCGGCTTTGGGAGATATAGGAAAGCATTTTCCCGATAACGACGAGAGCCTTAAAAATATAGATAGCCGAATTTTGTTAAGACATGCCGTTGGGTTATTGAAAGAAAAAGGTTATAAAATTTGCAATATTGATGCTACCGTTGTTGCACAAAAGCCTAAGCTTGCACCTTTTATAAATGATATGAGAGCCAATATCGCAAGTGATTGCGGATTGTCGGAAGACTGTGTTAACATTAAAGCTACTACCGAAGAGGGATTGGGATTCACAGGTGAGCTTTCGGGAATTTCGGCTCATGCAGTTTGTCTTATTGATAAGTTCTAAAAAACAATATCCTTCATATTTATTTAATATGGGGGATATTTATGAGACCTTTTTTTATTGTTACTAAAAAATCAATTGCTATAGCTTTAGCTGCTGTTATTATATTTTTTATGATTTTAAGCAGTGTCTTTTCTGTTAAAAGCACAAGGATTGACGGTTCTACAAATCAAAAACGGGTGGAATATATTAAGAGTTTGAAACTTGAACCTGATGACACCAAAGTCACTTTTAAGGAAACAGTTATACCGCAAAAGTTCGACGAAACTTATAAGCAGTATAATTCATTGCAGAAAAAATCGGGATTTGATTTAACAGAGTATAAATCTAAAAGAGTCACTATTTATACTTATCCGCTTGCGAGTGGCAACCGCGATGTGCACATTATTATATATAACGGTATAATTATAGGCGGAGATATAGCAGATAAAAAGGCAGATGGCAATGTATATCCTATTAAATAAAATTAAAGAAGAATAAATGTATGAATTTGAAAAGACTTGATAAAATAATATCATCGCAATTTAATATTTCGCGCAGCATCACAAAAGCAATTATCCATAGGGGCAAGGTGAAGGTTGACGGACAAGTGGTGCGCGACCCGTCGTTACAGGTTGACGTGGATTGTGTGTGCATTGAGTATAAGGGACAAGTTTTATCCTACAAAGAGCACATATATATAATAATGAATAAGCCAAAGGGCGTTTTATCTGCCAGTGAGGATAAGTCACGCGAAACGGTGGTTAATCTCGTTTCGCCCGAGCTTTCGCGACAGGGACTTTTTCCTGTAGGCAGGCTTGACCGTGATACAACCGGACTTTTGCTTATTACCGACGACGGTGATTTTGCACACAGGGTCATTTCGCCTAAAAAAAACATATTTAAAACCTATAAGGTTTTGCTTGACGGCGATATTACTGAGGATATAACAGAGCGCTTTAAAGAGGGTGTTGTTTTGGCAGACGGCACAAAATGTCGTCCTGCTCAGCTTAAAAGAATTTGTGAAAATACGGCAGAAATCAAAATCAGTGAAGGCAAATACCATCAGATTAAGCGAATGTTCGGTGTGGTTGGGCTTGGTGTTAATGAGCTTGAGAGAATTGCACTTGGAGGTTTGAAATTACCCGAAAATTTGAGTGTTGGGGGATGCCGAGAGCTCACAGAAGACGAAAAAAATCAAATATTTGATAATTAGTATGCATTTTCTACAAATCATCTTTTATAACATTGGACATATTTTGTATAGCAATTTTTTGAAAAGTCTGTTATAATACAATACGTTAAAACCACGCATAGCAATTTTAGGAGGTTGCAAAATGGCAAGTTTATCTTTGCGAAATGTTTACAAAAGATATCCGGGCGGCGTAACAGCTGTTACCGATTTCAATCTTGAAATCAAGGATAAAGAGTTTATAATACTCGTTGGTCCTTCCGGTTGCGGTAAATCTACTACTCTCAGAATGGTAGCAGGTCTTGAAGAAATTTCTGACGGTGAAGTATATATCGGCGACCGTCTTGTAAACGATGTTCCGCCGAAGGATCGTGACATAGCAATGGTTTTCCAGAACTATGCTCTTTATCCGCATATGACAGTATTCGACAATATGGCTTTCGGTCTTAAGCTTCGTAAAACTCCAAGAGAGGAAATTAAACGTCGCGTTGAAGAAGCAGCTCGTATTCTTGATATCTCTCACCTTTTAGAGCGTAAGCCCAAGGCTTTATCAGGCGGTCAGCGTCAGCGTGTAGCACTTGGCCGTGCTATTGTTCGTGAGCCTAAGGTGTTCTTACTTGATGAACCGCTTTCTAACTTGGATGCTAAACTTCGTGCACAGATGCGTACCGAAATTTCTAAGCTTCATCAGCGTTTGGGTACTACCTTTATTTACGTTACCCACGACCAAACCGAAGCTATGACAATGGGTACTCGTATCGTTGTTATGAAAAGCGGTATTATTCAGCAGGTTGACACACCTCAGAATCTTTACCTGTATCCTTGCAACCTTTTCGTTGCAGGCTTTATCGGTTCTCCTCAGATGAACTTTATCGAAGCTAAGCTTCTTAAGGAAGGCGATGATTTCTTAGTAGAGTTTGGCTCTGAAGACACAAAAACAAGAGCAGGTCTTAAGTATAAGATTAAGCTTCCTGCTTCTAAGAATAAGGATAACTGTCTTGAAGAATATGTTAATAAAGAAGTTATTATGGGTATTCGTCCTGAGAATGTTCATAATGAGGAAGACCTTATTGCGTTGTATAAAGACGGCGTTGTAGAGGCTGATGTTGAAGTTACCGAACTTATGGGTGCTGAAACTTATCTTTATATGAATTGTGAATTCCAAAGCATTAATGCACGTGTTGCTCCTACAAACACTGCTCGCCCAGGCGATAAGATTAAGATTGCTCTTGAGCCTGAAAAGATTCACTTGTTTGATAAGGACACTGAAATCACAATTTGTAATTAATTTGTAAATATAAAAGGATGTCGCTAAAGCGGCATCCTTTTTTGTTATTTGTCGGTAATTTCAAAAAGTTCGTTGGGATTACAGTTGAAAAGTCTACACATAGTTTCAATGTTTTCATATTTTATTCAGTGTTATGTGGTGTTTTATACTGAGTATTTTGAGGCTAATTGTGGCAAATGTGTTGCAGATGAAAAAATTTACAGCAAGGATAATAAGTGTTGCAAGTCTTTTAATATGAGGAAAGGTTGGAGTAGGGTAGAGTTTTAAATGTTAACAAATTGTAAAAGGTCAGGGAAAGTCAAAGAAAATTTCAAAAAACTATTGACAAAAGGAAAAAACTGCATATAATAATAACTGTTAGCACTCAGATGTGCAGAGTGCTAAAAACAGAAAGAGGTGGCGGAATGGAGCTTAGTGCCAGAAAGCAGGCGGTTTTAAAGGCGATTATAAAAGCATATATTGAAACCGGTGAGCCTATAGGCTCAAAAAACCTTACCTTGCTTTTGGAAAATGCGCCGTCCTCTGCAACACTGCGAAATGAAATGAGTGAGCTGTGTGAGTTGGGCCTGTTGCATCAACCTCATACTTCTGCGGGCAGAGTGCCCACCAATAAAGGATACAGGTTGTATGTTAATTCTTTAATGAATGCTTCAAAATTAAGTGACCATTCAGCCGAGTTTATAGGAAGTAATGTGGCGGCAATACGATCTGAGCCAGAAGGTATACCACGTGCTACTGCTGAAATAGTTTCTCATTTCACAGGTCTTCCTGTGTTTGCTTGTCTTATAACAGAAAAAGCGCCAAGGGTTAAACGCATTGAACTTTTGCCGATAGGCAAATATTCGCTAATGCTTTTGGTTATAACTGATGACGGAAGAACGAGAAGTCGGGTTTTCAGACAGGGCAAAAATTTTACACCAGAAATAAACAATGTTTTTAATGAGCTTATAGATCGTAGGGTAAAGGGCAAGCGTATTGATGAGCTTACAAAGGCTTATATGCAAACAGTAATTGTAGAAGCCGGTTTATTTGCACTTCAAATAATGCCGCTGTTTACAGCAGTGTTTGAAACGGTGGCAGAAATAAAAACGGCTGATATTTCACTCACGGGCGAGAAATATTTATATAATATGTGTGATGAAAAAACAGCGCGAGGCATAATTTCGGTTTTTGATTACGGTGATGCTATAATACCTGTTTTACAAAGCACTACAAAAGATGTCGATGTTATTTTCGGTGAAGATACTAATTACAGCGAACTTTATTCTAACATAATAGTAACTGCAAAATTCAAAGGAGCAGAGAAATATAACGGATATATAGGTGTTATCGGTCCGAACAGAATTTCTTATGAGCAAATAATGCCTATTGTTGAATATACAGCCCAAAAGTTAACTACAATAATGACTGAGGCGCAAAAGGATATGGAGGATTAAGGTATGTCAGAAGAAAATATAATAAAGGAAGAAGAAAAGGAAGCTGCGAAACCTGAAAAAAAGAAATCTAAGAAAGACACAGAAATCGAAAATCTTAAAGCAGAGCTTGAAAACAAAAACGACTTGTTGCTTCGCACTGCAGCAGAGTTCGATAACTTTAAAAAACGTACAGAACGTGAGCGAACAGGTGTTGCTGAATTTGCAAAGGCAAATGTTATCAAAGAGCTTTTACCTATACTCGATAATATTGACAGGGCTTCAGTTTCAGAAGACAAAACAAGCCAAGATTATATTAAGGGAATAGAGCTTATTGTAAAACAGTTTGAAGCGTTGGGCGAAAAGTTAGGTATTAAAGAGGTAGCAAAGATAGGTGATACTTTTGACCCCACAATGCACGAGGCTGTAATGCATATAGAAGATGAGTCTTTAGGTGAAAATGTGATTGCAGAGGTCTTGCAAAAAGGCTTCAAAATTGGGGACACGATTATCCGTCCCGCTATGGTTAAGGTTGCAAATTAATAAATAATATATATTACATTTGGAGGAAATAAAAATGGGAAAAATTATTGGTATAGACTTAGGTACAACTAACTCTTGTGTAGCAGTTATGGAGGGCGGCGAGCCTGTAGTTATCGCTAACGCCGAGGGTGCAAGAACCACACCTTCTGTTGTAGCTTTCTCTAAAACAGGCGAAAGAATGGTTGGTCAGGTTGCAAAGCGTCAGGCTATCACAAACCCCGACAGAACAATCAGCTCTATCAAACGCGAAATGGGTACAGCGCATACTGTTGAAATAGATGACAAAAAGTATACCCCACAGGAAATCTCTGCTATTATTTTACAGAAGCTAAAGGCTGATGCTGAGGCCTACCTTGGACAGAGTGTTACTGAGGCTGTAATTACCGTTCCTGCTTACTTCACCGATGCTCAGCGTCAAGCAACAAAGGATGCCGGTAAAATTGCAGGTCTTGAAGTAAAGAGAATTATAAACGAGCCTACTGCTGCTGCATTGGCATACAGTATCGATAAAGAAGACGACCAAAAGGTAATGGTTTATGACCTTGGCGGTGGTACTTTTGACGTTTCTATCATTGAAATGGGCGACGGTGTTCAAGAGGTTTTAGCAACAGCAGGTAATAATCGTCTTGGCGGTGACGACTTTGATAAGCGCGTTATGGATTATATCGTTGCCACATTCAAGGCTGAACAGGGTATTGATTTATCGGGAGATAAAATGGCTATGCAACGCGTAAAGGAAGCTGCAGAAAAGGCAAAAATCGACCTTTCAGGTATGACAACTGCTGATATTAATCTTCCTTTTATTACTGCTGATTCTACAGGTCCTAAGCACTTCGAAACTACACTTACACGCGCTAAGTTCAATGAACTTACTGCTGATTTAGTGGATGCTACAATGGCTCCTGTACGTCAGGCATTGGCTGACTCGGGTCTCAATAAAGGTGACATCAATAAGGTTCTTATGGTTGGCGGTTCTTCAAGAATCCCTGCTGTTCAAGAGGCTGTTAAGGCATTTATGGGCACCGAACCTTTTAAGGGAATAAACCCTGACGAATGTGTAGCGCTCGGCGCTTCTTTACAGGCTGGTGTTTTGGGCGGCGATGTTAAGGGCCTTCTTCTTCTCGATGTTACACCACTTTCACTGGGTATTGAAACAATGGGCGGTATTTCCACTAAGGTTATTGATAGAAACACAACTATCCCTGCAAAGAAGAGCCAGATTTTCTCTACTGCAGCTGATGGTCAGACCTCTGTTGAGGTTCATGTTTTACAGGGTGAAAGAGAATTTGCTAAGGACAACAAAACTCTTGGTGTATTCCATCTTGACGGTATCGCATCGGCTCCTCGCGGTGTTCCTCAGATTGAGGTTACATTTGATATAGATGCTAACGGTATCGTTCATGTTTCTGCAAAAGACCTTGGTACAGGTAAAGAAAACAATATCACAATTACTTCTAATACAAATATGTCTAAAGAAGATATAGATAAGGCTGTCAAGGAAGCTGAAGAATATGCTGCTGAGGACAAAAAACGTCGTGAAGCAGTAGATGTTCGCAACAATGCAGACCAGATGGTTTATCAGACAGAAAAAACCATCACTGAGCTTGGCGATAAGGTAACTGAAGAAGAAAAGGCTAAGATTGATGCTGCTAAGGAGGCTCTCAAAGAAGCTCTCAAGGGTGAAGATATTGAAGCGATTAAGGCTAAGCAAGAGGATTTACAGAAAGAACTTTTTGCTATAAGCGAAAAAATTTATAAGGCAGCTAATCCTGAGGGTGCTCAGGGCGCTGAAAGTGCAAATGCTGACCCTAATGTTTATGAAGCTGACTATACAGACGTTGACGATAACAAATAATTTATAATGTGAGCGGAATGATTGCCATTCCGCTCTACATAAAATCATAGGAGAATTGCTTGTGGCTGAAGATAAAAGAGATTATTATGAGGTCTTGGGTGTAGATAAATCTGTATCCGATGACGAGCTGAAAAAAGCATATAGAAAAGCGGCAAAGAAGTATCATCCTGACCTGCATCCCGGAGATGCCGAAGCAGAAAAAAGCTTCAAGGAAGTTAATGAGGCTTATGAGGTTTTGTCTGATAAGGAAAAACGTGCTCGTTATGACCAGTTCGGTCACGCGGGTGTTGATCCCAACTTTGGCGCAGGCGGCGGTGGCTTTGGCGGTGGATTTACAGGTGACTTTGGCGATTTAGGCGATATTTTCAGTTCTTTCTTCGGTGGAGGTTTTGGTGGCGGTTCAAGACGCAATCCAAATGCACCAAGACGCGGTAACGATACTGCGGCGTCTGTTAATCTTTCGTTTGAGGAAGCTGCAAAGGGCTGTAAAAAAACAATTAAGGTCACCAAGATTGAAAACTGTAATGAGTGTGGCGGCTCAGGTGCCGAAAAAGGCACTAGCGCTAAATCTTGTCCTGTTTGTCACGGCACGGGTCAGGTATCTGCAACCCAAAGAACGCCGTTTGGCGTTATGCAAACTCAAAAGGTTTGTGACCACTGTCACGGAAGCGGTAAAATCATTGATAATCCTTGTCGCAAGTGTGCGGGCAAGGGAAGAATTCGCCATACAGTTGATCAAACAGTTGAAATACCCGCAGGTATTGATGACGGACAGGTAATCAACCTTCGCGGTGGCGGTGATGCGGGCGTCAACGGTGGACCTTCGGGAGATTTAAGGATAAATGTCAATGTGCGTCCTCATCCAATATTTTTGCGTGATGGATTTGATGTGTATTGCGAAATACCGATCACCTTTACTCAGGCAGCTTTAGGTGCAGAAATCACTGTTCCAACTCTTGACGGTAAGGTTAAGTTTACTATTCACGAGGGCACTCAACCAGGTGATGAGTTCAAGCTTAGGGGTAAAGGAATACAAAGACTGAATTATTCCGGAAAGGGCGACCAATATGTTAAGATAACGGTTGAGGTGCCTAAAGACCTTTCAAAATCACAAAAAGAAAAACTGAAAGAGTTTGACTCTGCTACAGATGAAAAAAATTACAGAAAACGAAAAACCTTTATGGATAAGGTTAAAGATTTCTTTAATGAATGATTAAAAAACGGCACTTATAACAGTGCTGTTTTTGCATATTATATATATGTGTGCGACTATTTTTCGAGAAAAATGTAGTTGCCTGACATGCTAAAACCCAATATGTTGTGGTATTTCAAAACGGCAAAAAAAAATTAAAAAAACTTTAAAAAAAGTGTTGACAAAGGGGGATAGATGTGGTATTATAATCGAGCGCTCTAAAAAGGGGGCGCGGAAAACGGACCTTGAAAATTAAACAACGAAGAAATAAGGACCCGACGATTCTTATGAGAAAT
>JAZNJT010000003.1:0-35248 GCA_045578145.1 Acutalibacteraceae bacterium | reverse complement strand
CTTCAGGGTGATGTTAGACTTTTTGATGTTGATTTTGGATACAATGAAGATAAATTGGTACTTCATAATATTGATTTGTATGCAAAACCTGGACAAAAGGTTGCCTTTGTTGGTGCTACGGGTGCTGGCAAAACTACCATTACCAACCTTATAAACCGTTTTTACGATATTGCTGACGGCAAAATCAGATATGACGGTATAAATATTAATAAAATCAAAAAATCCGATCTTCGCCGTTCTTTAGGTTTGGTTTTACAGGAAACAAACCTATTTACAGGTACAGTTATGGATAATATCCGTTACGGCAGACTTGATGCTACTGATGAAGAATGTATCAATGCAGCAAAGCTCTCTGGAGCTGATGATTTTATTACACGATTGCCTAAAGGATATCAAACCGAGCTTGATAATAACGGTGCTAATCTTTCTCAAGGTCAGCGTCAGTTAATAGCTATTGCACGCGCTGCAGTTGCAGATCCACCTGTAATGATACTTGATGAAGCTACATCGAGTATAGACACTCGTACAGAGGCTATTGTGCAAAAAGGTATGGATTCGCTTATGAAGGGCAGAACAGTATTTGTAATAGCGCATAGGCTTTCAACTGTTAAAAATTCTGACGTTATTATGGTGCTTGAAAAAGGAAGGATTATAGAACGCGGAACACACGAAGACCTGATAAAACAAAAGGGTAAATATTATCAACTTTATACAGGTGCTTTTGAGCTTGAATAAATTTATAGAATATTCCTCTCTTTAAATGAATACTATTTATTAGTAAATTCACAAAGAGAGGATATTTTTATGGAAAAAATTTTAAAGACGAATGTTTATTTTAACGATACTGTGTTTTGCGATACTACTGAACAGGCAATTGATGTAGATTTTACTTTGCCTGATTATTGTCCGGATATTTCTAAAATTTTCAAATGTCAGGCAGTGCCGCGAATATCATCAAAGGGTATTAACGGTAAAACAGTTAATATCGACGGTAGTATTGCAATAACCATTCTTTATTGTGATAGGGATGGAAATTTCTGCTCTTATGATTATCAGTATCCATTTTCAAAAAATCTTGAAATGCCAAATGAATGTATGGGTGCTAATCTTTGCACAAAAATTCGTACAGAGTATATTAATTGCAGAGCGGTAACAGGCAGAAAGATAGATATTCACGGTGCTTGCGGAATAAGTATTAAAGTTTTCAAAAGAAAGACCACTGATATCATATCTGATTATGATGACTGTAATGTTGAACTTAGACGCGGTGTGGCGCCTGCAACTGTTCCTATGGGTTATTCCGAAAAATATCTATTGATTGAAGAGGAAATAGGCTTTGGTGATACAAAGCCTGCTATTAGAAGTATTTTGAGAAGCGATTCAGTATCTTGTGTTAAGGAAACTAAGATTATAAACGGAAAAGCAGTAGTAAAGGGAGAACTTGCGGTATCTGTACTTTACTGTCCTGAAAACGGTGGTAATCCGCAGTGTGTAAAAAGTGTTATACCCTTTAGTCAAATAATTGATATTGAAGGAATAACAGATAACTGTGAATGCGAGACAAAATCGGAAGTTGCATTTTGTGAGATTAAACCTAGAATGTCGCAAGGCGGTGAAAATAAAACCTTTTCAATTACAGCAAAAATAATGCTTACTTGTGAAGCATATTGCGGAAATGAAATAGCGGTTATCTTAGATGCTTTTTCAAGAAAATTTGAAGCTGAAATTATTAAAAATAATGTTTGCTTTGAAAAAATAACACATACTATTAATGAGATTTATAATTGCAAAAAAAACATAAAGCTTGAAACTAATATTACATCTGTTATAGACCTTTGGGCAAATGTGAATAATGTAAATGCTAAGTTTGAAAAAGAAAATATTATTATTTGCGGTACTGTGGTTGCAGGCATGATAATCTGTAACGAAGAAGGTAATGCAGTATATTTTGAAAAACCCATAGATTTTGAATATAAATATAATTTAGGCAGAAGCCTTTGTTCACCTCACAGTGAGCCTCAAATAGAAATTAAATCTTGCGGTTATACAATTTCTGCTGCTGATAATATTGAAATTAGAATAGAGTTTTCAATTAATGCTGCGGTTTACGAGCGTCAGGATATATCACTTATTAGTGAAATGTTTATTGATGAAACAAAGCCTTGCAAAAAAACCAGAAGAAGCGCTATGACAATTTATTTTCCAAACAATAACGAGTGTGTTTGGGATATTGCGAGAATTTATAATGCAAGCGTAGAAGAAATTATGCGAATAAACGAACTTGAAAACGAAAAACTCACGGCTGGCAAAATGATTTTGGTGCCTGTAATGTAATAAAAAAACCTCTCTCGGTAATAATACTAACGAGGGAGGTTTTTGTTATGGCTAATAATTCAATGTCGTTTATTAAAGGCTTAGGAACAGGCATGGTTGCAGGCGCCGCCGCAATGGTTGTCGGCAAAATAATGCTTGAAGACCATAAAAATATCAGCAAAGGTTCTGCAAAGCTTGTAAAAGCAGTAGGCGAATTTGTAGACGGCGTGCAGACAATGTTTCATTAAAGCGGGCACTAAGCTCGCTTTATTTTTTTAATTATAGAAAAAATAAAAAAAGTAATCACTGCAACAAATACTATTGAAGCTCCTGAAGGTATGCCGAAATTATACGATAATATAAGACCTACAATACAGAACATAATACAAAAAACAGAAGCAATAATTATTTGATTTTTAAGCCTTTTTGAAAATAAAAAGGCTACAGCCGAAGGGGCAGAAAGCAAAGCTATTATAAGAATAATTCCAACAGCGCGTATAAGCACTATTATGCAAAGAGATGTGAGAATAAGCAATAAATTTTCTAAAATAGCAGTTTTTATTCCTATTATTTTTGCAAATTCTTTGTCAAATAAATATGCCTTCCAGTCACAATAAAAAATAGTTATTGCAAGCACCGTAATTAATGTGAAAATTGCCATCAAATATAAATCGTTTTTAGTAATTGAGAGTATGTTGCCGAATAAATAAGAATTTATATCAGGCGGATAACCTGACATTAATGATGTAAAAAATATACCCGAAGCCATACCTAAAGCCCACAATAGTGAGATGGTAATATCTGTGAATACAGAATTTTTACGTCTGATACCTCCAAGTATTAAAGCTGAGACTATTGCAAAAATACCGGCTCCCAGTATTGGTTCAAACCCTAAAAGATAACCGAGTCCAACACCGCCGTATGCCGTATGAGCAATTCCGCCGCCGAGCATAAGCATCTTTTTTTGGCTTATAATAACACCGATTATTCCGCAAACTATACCTGAAAGTATACTTGCAATAACGGCATTTTGTAAAAATTCATATTTAAAAATGGCACTAATCATATTTTTTCTCCGTATAATAGGGAATATAAGCTATTGCTTTGAGGCACTTCACCGCAGTAAACAAGACTTTTGTTAATAGAAACAAGCTTTGAGGTATATTCTCGTGTTGCCTCTAAATCATGAGTTGATGTAATAATTGTCATACCTTTTTCGTTTAAATTCTTAAGAAGTGTGAATATCTCGTTACGTGATATAATATCTGCGTCAGAAGTTGGCTCGTCAAGTAACAGTATTTCTGGCTCAACCGCTAAAGCACGGGCTATAAGCATACGCTTGAACTGTCCTCCTGATAGCTCGCCGATTTGCCTATCAGCAAAATCAAATAGACCAACACTTTTCAGTAATTGTTCTGCCTTTAAAATTTCAAGCTTTGTGTATTTCTTAAATGGGTGAAGTCCTTTTTTAAGCATTGCCGATAAAACGGTTTCTTTAACACTTATTGGGAAATTGCGGTCAATATCGTTAACTTGTGGCATATAGCTTATTATAGGTTTTTTATTATCTTCAAAGGAAATACTGCCCGATTTATGTTTAATTAAGCCTAGAATTGTTTTTAAAAGTGTAGTTTTTCCGGCCCCGTTGGGACCAATGATGCAAACAAACTCACCCTTTTCAATTTCAAACGAAAGATTTTCAATAATCGGTAAATTGTTAAATGACACTGTTAAATTGTTAATAGAAATATAAGACATTATTTCATCGCCTTTGCAATTTCATTAGCTATTGATTTTAGATTTTCGGTATAATTATAGGCAAGAGGGTAGAGCTTTATAGCCTTACCCGAAATCTCGTTTGCAAAGGTTTCGGGCATTTTTGCTGATGCCTCTGCCTGATAAAAAACAGTTTTAATATTTTCTTTCTTTGCAAAGTCAATCATCAAACTTAAATTTTTGGCAGTGGTTTCCTTTCCATGTTCCTCTAAGGCATAAGAATAGAGACCGAAATCTTCTGCAAAATAATTGAAAGCAGGGTGAAAGACAATGAATTTTTTATTCATTTTGTTTTTGAAAATATTCTTAATTTCTGTGTCTAAGTTATCTAGCTCTTTAATATATTCTGTGGCGTTACTTTTATAAAAATCGGCATTATTTGCATCAATAACAGCGAATTTCTCAGCGATTTCATTTATCATTATTTTGGCTCTTTTTACAGATAACCAAATGTGCGGGTCACGGTGTTCATCTTCATATAAATCGTTGTAATGTTTATTTACAGTTTTATATAACTCAATATTTAAAGTGTTGTCATTAAGAGTTGGGATTACTGAGTTTTCCTCCATAGGAAGACCAACTGAAAAATATAACCTTGCATTTTCAAGTGCCTGCTTATCCTTAAGTGACGGCTCATAGGTTTCTGGCGATGCACCGCTTGGTAAAAGGGTAATAATATTAACTTTTTCTTTACAAACCTTTTCAATAAACTGTGCCACGGGCGGTATTGATGTTGCAACAGTTATCTTACCGTTAATATCCGTATTTTCGGTACAGCCGATCAATATTAGCATAATAACCGAAAACATTAAAGCTGTAAATCTTTTCATAAAACCTCCAAAATGCAAAGCATTTGCATTTTTAATTTTATCTCTCAAAACATATTCTGTCAAGCAAAAACGCAAATTACTTGCATTTTTTTAAAAAATATTATATACTTTTATCAATGAGGTGTTATAATGGCAAATAATGGTTACAATACAAAGGCTAGAAAATATATTTTAGAGTTTCTTAACCAAAATGAAACAACCACAGTTTCGGTAAACGATATTTTAGAATATTTAAAAGAAAACGGAATAATTGTTAATTTCACAACGGTTTACCGCTATCTTAACAAACTGACAAAAGATAATAAAGTTATTAAGTTTTCGAGTAAGGACGGCATTCAGTCAGTTTATAAAATAGCCGAAAGCGAAAAGACTTGTTATAATCATTTGCATGTTCAGTGTACCGAATGCGGCAGACTTATACACCTCGACTGTGAATTTATGGAAGAATTAAAGGAACATCTGTCAAAAGACCACGGATTTTCGCTTGAGTGTTCAGGAAGTGTTTTATTTGGTATTTGCGATAGCTGTAAAAAATAATTTTTTTTAAAAAAAGGGTTGCATTTTATATTTTTATTGTGTATAATAATAAAGCAGTGAGCAAAACAACTCAATATCGCGGAGTGGAGCAGCTGGTAGCTCGTCGGGCTCATAACCCGAAGGTCGTTGGTTCAAGTCCAGCCTCCGCAACCAAAAAGAAAGACACGATGAAAATCGTGTCTTTCTTTTTGGTGTTTGTGTCCGCAAGGACACAACATCGTTTTGCGGTGAAAACGCAAACATCATTTGACCTTTAGGTCAACATCATTGTCCGCTTGCGGACACAAAACGAGGTTGCCTACGGCAAACAGTGTTGTGCTTCGCACAAACGATGTGGGCTAACCCCCAACGATGTTGCACTGCGTGCAAATTTATGCTATAATACACCCAAGGCGGTGATAAAATGCTTTCTATATTCAAAAAAATATTTAAGAAAAGTAATGCCATTTTTAAAGTTCTTGAACCTAACATTAAATTAACCGTATCGGTTTCGGAGTGTATAAACGAATTAAAAAGCGCAGGTGTAAAATACAATCAGGTAACTGCAGGTTATATTACATTTCCTGCTAAATTATTCGATGGTTTAGATATGATGGTGGGATTGCACTATCAAGGTCCATTTATAGACTATATTGAAATTTTCAGACCGCTCGAATATTATAACTCGCCTAATTTTGATATAAAAGAATCCTATGCGGAAATTCATGATGCTGTTTCTTCTTGCTATGGGCAACCACAAGCAAAAAAGCCTGCCTATTTATCTGGTTATCCGTCTGAAAGATGGCTTGGAAGAAATTTTGTAATAGACCATAGCATTTGTGAGCGATTCGGTTTAGAAGAACATCTTTCTTTTAGATTTATAAAACCATAATGTAAATCCTCGGTTTTTGACCGGTTCCATTTTGAGTGTCGGTCCCAAAAAAATAGCCTAAAAATAGTATTTCAAATGAGGTGTAACTGTGGTTGAGTTTCTTGTATCTTTATATCAATTTTTCGTAAAATTTCTTGAATCATCGATATGGAATCCTATTGGAAATTTTTTTACTTTTTTTGGTATAATCAGTGCAATTTTCTTTTTTGTTCGTGCTCGGCATAATAGTAAAATAAAGGAATGGAATGATAACATCTCCATTAAAGATTATGGCGCTGACTATGACTTAGAAAAAAATGAAAAAAGTCCCATTTATTCTAAAATTTGGGATGACGAATCTTCGTATGCAAAATTAATTGTTTTTAAACCTGTAAATTGCATTATTCCAAAGTTTAAGGTGATGCAGGTAAATCCTTTGAATCTAAAAAGAAAAACCATTGAAGCATTTAAAGATATTTCCCCAGAAACTCCATTTTGTATTAAAGTGGAAAGGGCTGAAACAATTCCAAGTTATTGTCTTCGTTGGTATAGTGATTATGGCGAATATTACGATTACGAAATAACTGAAAATGGAAGAAATGGAATTAATACAATAGAGGGAGTAATATACAATAAAAATATTATTACTAGAATTAGAAGGTTGCTCGAATGGAAATGACCTAAAAAGTTTTGAAGGGAAAATTTAAAAAATTCGGTTTGCAGGCACATTTCATTCGTGCCACTAAGTTCGAAATACCCAAAAAATAAAGGACTTCTTCGGAAGTCCTTTATTTTTTGGGTTTGTGTCCTTGGGGACACAACATCATTTTGCGGTGAAACCGCAAACATCATTTGACCGTTAGGTCAACATCGTTCCGTGCAAGCGGACACAAAACGAGGTTACGGCTGTCGCCGTAAACGATGTGATGCTCCGCATCAACGGTGTTACACCTTGCGGTGTAAACGATGTTGCGACTCTGTCGCAAATACACGCTACGCGTGAGATGTTGCACTTCGTACAAATGTGTGATATAATAAGATTAATTCTAAATCAAGGTGGTGTTTGTTCGTGGAATTCCTTGAAATGAGTTCATTTCTTGATAATTATCGCACATTCAAAAAAAGTCGATTTGGTGGAGAAATAACTGCTGAAAAGGTTGAAAATGCAGAAGGAAAACTCAATGAACAAATTAATGCTTTTCAACAGGAAATTGAGCGTAAGAAACAGGAAATCATCAATTTGCAAAAAACAAAAGCATGGAAAAGATATAGTAAGTCGGTTAAGTACAGCAATTTACATTATATTCTTATATATATTTTATCTTTACTCGTTGTTTATTGTCTTTCAAGATATAATATATATCCGTTTGCTTGGATTCCTGATTTTTTTGTTTTGATTTTTACGGATATTGTTACATTACTTTGGAAAAGTGTTTTGTTTTTTGTAATAGGATTTTTTATTTGGGAGCTTTTAAATATCAATATAATATTTTCGCTATTTCCTCGCATGATAGCAAGAAAACAATTGAAAGAAATTGATGAATTGCGGAAAGAAAAGGAAAAGATAGAAGGGCAACAGAAAGAGAAAAAAGAAGAACTTAAAAAAATCATTGAGTACAAACAACTTGCCAATGAAGTTCCCGCGGAAGATATCATCAATAACTTGGAGGGATGGCTGGTAACTTTAAAAAACGGCGCCAAAAGTGATACAATGTATCAAAAGTTATATTCTTGGGTTGAATTTTTATATGATATTGGTTATCCAGAAGCGGAGAAATATGAATATATTATTTTAAAGTGTGAAGAAAAAGTTTGGTTAACTCCAAAAGAACAGCAATATTATTGCAGAAGAAGAATAGAGGAAATCACTAAAAATGCGTTGGCAAAAGGGCAGTATTATAGTTCCTCTAAGTATGAGATGGAGTATCATTCTGGCGGCTTGAATTTGGGTGGCAGCAGTTCCTCAGCCGATTTAACAGAAAGTGAAGCGTGGCACGCTGTTTCAAGTGGAATGATGGGCGGAAATGGAATTGATTCAAAAGGAATGTAATCAATGGCATTCGGTTTTGGGGAGATAACAAAAATTTTATTTTAAGGGGAATTTGTCTATGAATGGAACCATATTAAATCCTGAAAAATATTTTTCAACAATAAAGGAATTAGAGAAAGAGGTTAAATATGCTGATTCTAAGGTAAAAGAACAAGAGAAGATAATAACCGATAGCAAAAAGGAAAACAAGAGGTTAGTTATTGGTATTTTAACAGTTTTAATGTTTTTAGGTCTTGTTGTTTTCGCGGTAGTATATGAACCGCTAAGAAATTATTTTTTGAATTTGTTTAAAATAGATATGGCAAACTTCGCTTTCAATAAACCTGATTTTTGGAAGGTTGTAGCCTTAGGTGTATTAGTGATAGTGATTGAAGCGATAATTGTAAGCATTTCTCAAAAAGAGAAGTTTTTCGAAACGATAGGTATTATGCTTCTTTCCGGACTTTTTTCTGCAGGTATTTTTATTATACCAAGCGGAATATATTTTCTCTTTTTAGATATGAGCATCAACAACGACAAGAAAAAGAAAGCTAAAAAAGAGCTTGTTGGATTAAGGAAAAGATTAAGCGCGAAGCAAGAAAAATTAGATATTGAAAAGAAAAATCAAGCCTTAGAAATTGAAAAGCTCGCCGAAACCGATGATATGTTTGAGCGTGGTGTAGATGGAGATATACAACTTGTTATAGAATCAGCGAAACTTGGCAATCCTAACGCAATTAAATATCTTGAAGACAAGGAAAAGAACGAACGATTAAGTCAAGGTAGAAAGCTTTATCAAGAATCAAAAAAATCTTCACCAATAGATATGAAATTATTGGAGGAAGCAGCAAAATTGGGCGACCCCGATGCAATTTTTGAAATTGCCGAGTATTTATTCGGCCAAACCGATACGGATTTGCTCACAAATTCAGAAAAGAGAAAACTTGAAGGAAAAGCCGATAAATATTTAAAAAATGGTGATTTTAAAAATCACCCCGATGCAAGAGTCTTGCAAATAAACAGGTTGGTGGAAACCTCAAAAGAAGTGGATTATTATGGTCTTTTGTCAGAGGTTAGAGAGCTCAAAAGAAAAGGAAAAATCTCCGAAAAATATGCAGCAATAGCAGATGATATCATAAGAACGCTTGTACGCCATTTTGATTATGAGGAAAGGGATACTAAGATTTATGCGGCAAGTTTTAATATTGATAATCCGGCCGAATTTATGAAAAACACACAGGCTATTATGGATAAGAAGCTTGGCATAGACCGTTCCTCAGCACCGGACGGAGCTTTCGTGCCGCGTATAGATGTTACGGGTATGTAAAAAAATGTAGAAAACCTTTGGTTTTCAGACACATTTCATTAGTGTCATTAAGTTCAAACTACCCAAACGAAAATCCGTTCTCGAAAGAGGACGGATTTTTGTTTGTATTATTCATTTTTCAATATTCATCATTCATTATTCATTAAACGATGAACGGATTTTCGAATGAATTATGAACATCGAAGTCGCTTACGCTGATGAATAATGAATAATTATTGCGGCTTCGCCGGTTTTATGCTATAATAAAGCCAAATGAGGTGAGTGGATTGGCGGCAAAATATATTTCTGAAATTAGTTTTGATAACAACTTAGATAAGTCTTCTTATCTTAATAATTTGTCTGTTATTAAATTTTTATCAAAAACTAAGAGCTTGCGGTTTTCTGCAAATGTCACCTTTTTTGTAGGGGAAAACGGAACGGGAAAATCCACATTATTAGAAGCTATTGCTGTGGCTTATGGCTTTAATGCTGAGGGTGGTTCTAAAAATTTTACATTTTCTACTAATGCTACTCACTCTGAATTATTTGAGCATATTGAAATAGCAAGGCGAGGATATGCTAAGGACGGATTTTTTCTGCGTGCGGAAAGCCTTTATAATGTTGCGACCAATATTGATGATATGGATAAAGAGGCTTCGTTTGACCCACTTGTAATCGAAAGCTATGGTGGGGTATCTTTGCATAATCAGTCGCACGGCGAGAGCTTTTTATCAATAGTTCAAAACCGTTTCTTTGGCAACGGAATTTATATTTTAGATGAGCCTGAAGCCGCTTTATCACCGATGCGGTTACTTACCTTAATGACTGAAATTGATGAATTAATCAAGAAGGATTCACAGTTTATAATTGCTACTCACTCACCAATATTGTTAGCTTTTCCTGATGCCGATATATTTGAGTTAACAGAAGAGAGCATAAAAAAGGTACATTACACAGAAACCCAACATTACAAAATAACAAAAAGTTTTTTAGAAAATCCAGAAAAAATGTTACATTACTTATTAAGTGATAATTAAATTTAAGGTAATAGGACTGATAATTATGAAGCTTGTATTATTAACTGCAATAGGGGTCGGCGCTTCAACTGTTTTTGGTGCGCTTATTGGCTTTTGCTTTAAAAGAATATCTCATAAATTTTCTGATGTTGTGTTATCATTTGCAGCAGGGGTTATGCTTGCAGCGGCTGTATTAGGACTGATTTTACCTTCACTTGAATTTGGAGGTAGATATGGACTTATATTTACAGTATCGGGAATTTTTGCGGGAGCGCTTTGTCTTAACCTTATTGATAAGCTTGTTCCGCATCTTCATAAACTTGTAGGCTCTGATATAGAATCGCATAATAATTCTAATTTAAACCGGGTGCTTTTGTTTGTAACTGCTATTGCTATTCATAATCTGCCCGAGGGAATAGCAGCGGGTGTTGGTTTTGGCTCGGGGGATACCTCACAGGCATTTATTATAGCAGGCGGTATAGCGCTTCAAAATATTCCTGAGGGAATGGTTATAATTGGACCAATGTTATCGGCTGGAGTTTCGCCAAGAAAAACATTTATATGTGCTATGGCAACCGGTGTGGTAGAGGTTGTAGGAACACTGATAGGTTATTTTGCGGTTAGCGTTTCTACTGCGGTTTTACCTTTTGCACTTGCTTTTGCAGGCGGCACAATGCTCTATGTTATAAGTGATGAAATGATACCAGAAACACATGCGCACGGTAGTGAAATAGGGGCTACCTATGCTTTGCTCGTTGGTTTTGCTATTATGCTTATAGTTGATACTTTGTTAGGTTAAAATGAAAACAACTAACCGTAAAAGGTTAGTTGTTTTCATTTATTTGCCAATAATACCGTCTTGCAGAGGGAGGGAAATCCTTTAAAACACCATATTCGGGGTCGTAGAAGATTCCTTTATAATACAAAGACCAATGCCAACAATGAGGTGTTTCAAGACTGAGTATGCAAATAGGCGGTAAATCTTCTTTTTTGTTTGCCGCTTTTCTTTCGCGCTCAAATTTTATTTTATAAAATTCAAGTGTATCAAGCATTTGCTTTAAGGTAGTTTCGCGATCTGTTTTTACAATGCTTATTATTTCTTCAACCGTTTTATCGGTAAGCATAGCAAGTACCGCTTGTCCACACTGTAGGGGAGTAGGCTCAAAAATATGTTTTGGATTAGTTGAAACAGGCATTTTACACCTCGGTGATGGTTTTATATATAAGTTTGCGTTCTGGCGGCATGTCACTGCTAAAGGAAAAAGCGGTTTCGAGCAAGGATTTAGCAGAATTTAGTTTTTGCTTTTTTCCGTAAAGTGTTGCTATTGTTTCGCCCTTTTTAGCATACTCGCCGTAACATTTATTAAGAATAATTCCTGCAGAAAAATCAATTTTATCATTAAGGGTTTCTCTACCGGCACCGCAAAGCAGAGAGGCTTTGCCAACAGTTTCGCTGTTTATTCCTGAAATATAACCGCTTTTATCTGCAGTAACCGATATACTGTGTTCTGCATTTTTAAATGATTTTTCTCCTGTGATAAGTCGTGAATCACCGCCGTGATTAGATACCAATTCACATAGTTTCTTTAAGGCACTGCCGTCAAGAATTGCTTTCTCTGCTAATTTAATGCTTTCTTCAATATTTGTTGAAAAACAAAGAGAGTGCATATTTGCGGCGAGAAAAATACATAACTCAAACAGCCGTTTATCACCTTTGCCTTTCAAAATTTCACACGCTTCTTCAACCTCTAAAGTATTTCCTATGCATCTGCCCAGTGGTATATCCATATCGGTGATTACGGCAGCTGTGTTTCTACCTAAGGATTTTCCTATTTTAACCATTCTGATTGCTAATTTTTCGGCATCGTCTTGCGTTTTCATAAAAGCTCCGCTTCCAAACTTAACATCAAGAAGAATATTTCTAGCGCCTGCCGCAATTTTTTTACTCATAATACTTGATGCTATTAGCGGTATGCTTTCTATTGTAGAGGTGACGTCCCGTATAGCGTATAATTTTTTGTCAGCAGGGGTTAGGTTTCCGCTTTGAGATATGAGACTTATATTGCTTTTTTTAGCAAGGTTCAGAAATTCGGCATTGGGAACAACGGTTTTATACCCGTCGATAGCTTCTAATTTATCGGCAGTACCGCCTGTAAATCCTAAGCCTTTACCTGACATTTTAGCAACCGTACAACCGATAGCCGCCGCAATAGGCGCGCAAATAAGCGTAGTTTTATCTCCAACACCGCCTGTACTATGTTTATCAACTGTTTTGTCACCCAAAACGGAAAGATCTAATATATCACCGCTGTTTGCCATAAGCATTGTAAGTGCTGAAGTTTCATTTTCTGTCATTCCGTTAATGCAAACAGCCATTAAAAAGGCAGAAATCTGGTATTCGGGTAATGAACCGTCTGTAACCGATTTAACAAAAAATTCAAGCTCAGATTGTGTTAATTCTTTATTGTAACGTTTCTTAGAAATTATATCTGTCATCAACATAGGTTTTCTCTCCCAAAATTGTGAGGAATTATTTTCTCTAAGGTGAGGTGTTTTGTGTTTTTGCCGTCGAAAAGAATGATGGTGAAATCTTTTTCACAAAATTCCGAAAAGGTTTGGCGGCAGATACCGCAAGGAGCACAAAAATTTGCAATTTTTCCGTTTTTACCACCTATTATTGCTATTTTGACAAATTCGGTTTCACCTTCGCTTATAGCTTTTAAAAAGGCGGTTCTTTCGGCACAGATAGTAGCACCAAATGATGAATTTTCGACATTTACACCTGTATAAACTTTGCCACTTTTTGAAAGTAATGTGGCGGCAACATTAAAATTAGAATACGGTGCATAGGAATTTTTTAAAGAATTAATAGCAATATCAATAAGTTCTTTATCAGACATTAATAACACCTCTTTTCTTTTATTTTATATTTTTTATTCTTTACTGTCAATAAAAAAGGAGGCTAAAGCCTCCAAATTTTAAGAATACATATTATTTACAGACATATAATCGTAAATTGCTTTGCCGTGCTCTTGCTCTTCTTTTTGTATATGATTTAAGGTATCGCGAAGCACTGTATCCTTAAATTCAAAAATGCAGGTATTATAAAGATTGGATACGTGCTTTTCATCAGCTAATAAATCTGAGCAAAGGTAGCTGTCAGCTTGTTTGTCGGGAGTGTCGCCTAAGCCGTAGTTTTCTGTGAAATTTGACTTTACAGTCTGAGAACTGCCGTTTGATTGAGGAATTGTTCCACTTTCAATTTGTGTCAGTGTGTTCAAGTGTTGTTGCTCAACATTTGCGATAGAAGTAAATAATTCCTTAAGCTGTGGGTCAAGCGCGTTAGAAGAATACTTAGTGTATTTTTCAACACAAAGCTTTTCTTGAGATTTCAAGTCGCCGAGTAAAGTAGTTTCCTTTTGTGTAAGTTGTAAATTATTCAAAAAAATCACCTCGTGCTTATTTTAGCCGAGGTGATGCATTTTATGCGAGATATTGAGCTAAAGTAATTAAAATTGGCATACTAATAAGCGAAAGGATTGTACTTACAGAAACCAAACTAACCGAAAAAGAAGTGTCACATCCGAATTTTGCTGAGAACATTGTATTTATTGCGGCAACAGGCGCACTGCAACAGATTAAGGAAGAAACAAGTAAAGTTCCTCTGACTCCGCATAGATACATAAGTAAAAGTGCTATAAGCGGAAAAGCAAAAAGCTTTGTGAAAATAGCAAACAGACAGTTTAAATTTTTGAGTCCCTCTAATAAATCACTGTTTGCCAGGTGAAAACCAATTATAAGCATTGGCAATGGTGTGTTAAGAGATGCCATATATGTAATAGGCTCAGTTATAACTTTAGGTAGTGGTATTGAAAGCAAGAATATTAATAACCCAACAGTTAAACCGATTATACCAGGACTCACAATAAGTTTTTTAGGTGAAAGAAATTTTTTATCACCGCTCATCAGAAGAATACCGTAACTCCAAGTGAAAAGATTGAATATGGCTATATATGATGAGCCGTAAAACACGCCTAAATCTCCAAGCAAAGCTTGTTGTAACGGTAATGCCATAAACCCGCAATTTGAAAATATGACTCCAAACTGCAACACTCTTTTTTGAGCTTCTTTACAATTTTTAAATAAAAGCCTGCTCAAAACGATAAATAAAATATGGGCAAGAAATGCGATTACAAAGCTTAAAATCAGTCCTTTTAATAATGAAGAATTATATTTTCTTATAAATGATTTAATTATTACACAGGGAGTAGCTAAGTAAAGCGCAATATCGGTCATACACTTAGTACCGGTTTCGGTTAATATATTATTTTTTGTAAGTATAAAACCAATTAAAATTAATATTAAAAGTATTGTGACCTGAGTCAAAACATTAATAAACACTAATTAACACTCTCCGTAAATTTGAGGAAGGCACTAAGTCCTTCAGGTGTGCGCTTATAAACACCTGCATGTTCAAGAACTTTTGCAAATACTATACCGATTTCATCCTCGATAATTTTATCGATATTAGCTTCGGTTATTTTGGGATATTTGTTAATGATTTTCTTTGTCCATTTTGTGTGTTTGGAAAGGATTTCATCATTTTCTATATTTTCGCCGTTTAAAATAGCATTTTTAAGAAGTGCCATTTCAGTTTTAAGTCGAGCAGGCAATACTGCTAAGCCCATAACCTCAATAAGACCTATATTTTCTTTTTTTATGTGATGCAACTCAGCATGGGGGTGATATACACCCATAGGATGCTCCTCAGTAGTAATGTTATTACGCAGAACTAAATCCATTTCAAACTTGTCATCTTTTTTACGCGCAATAGGTGTAATAGTATTATGTAATTCACCGTCGGTTTCTGCGAAAACAAAAGCATCTTCATCGGTATAACTGCGCCAAGCATCAAGAATTTTACAGGAAAGCTCAATTATACGGTCGGGGTTTTGATGGCGAAGCCTAATTACAGACATAGGCCATTTAACAATACCGCTCTCAATATCCTCAAAGCCTTTAAAACTTAGAGAATGCTCTATTGGAGCTTTAGCCATAGCGAATGTGTAATTACCGCCTTGGAAATGGTCATGTGAAAGAATAGAGCCTCCAACGATAGGTAGATCTGCATTAGATCCTACAAAGTAATGGGGGAAGAGCTTAACAAAATCAAGCAACTTTCTGAAAGTATCATGGTTAATTGACATTGGTGTGTGCTTAGCGTTAAAAACTATACAATGCTCATTATAATAAACATAAGGGGAATATTGAAAACACCAGTTACTGTTATTGATTTTAATCGGAATAAATCTGTGGTTTTGACGTGCAGGGAAGTTAAGTCTGCCCTCATAGCCTTCACATTCTCTGCAAAGTAAGCATTTAGGATAGCTTGACTGCGGGGCATTTTTAGCAGCTGCTATAGCTTTAGGGTCTTTTTCAGGCTTTGAAAGGTTGATTGTTATATCAAGGTCACCGTATTCGGTAGGTGTTGTCCACTTAACATCTTTTTTAATTCTGTAACGTCTTATGTAGTCAGAATCACAGCTGAGCTTATAAAAATAATCAGTAGCAGTTTTAGGGGATTCTTTATATAATTCTTCAAATTTATCTGTAACCTCACTCGGCCTTGGTAAAAGACAGGCCATTAGTTTAGTATCAAACAAATCTCTTTGAGTAATTGTATCTTCAATAAGTCCTTTTTTTACAGCAAAGTCAAGCAATTCTTTTAATGTTTCTTCAAGATTTATATTTTCAAAGCTTTCTTCACAGCAAAAGCTATCAAGATTTAATATTTCTAAAATTCTGTTAGTTGTATAAATTTCGTCACGCTTTGATATCAAATTTTTTTTCAAACCGTAGCAAACTAATTTTTTTATACTGCTGTCAATCATTGGGTTAGCCACCTTTAGCAAATTATTTATAAATTATACAATAATCAATTATACCTGTCAATAAAAGAAGTTGAAAATTATTTGTGAAATTGCTTGACAAAATGGTTTGTTTGTGCTAATATGGGTAGGCCGCATATTGTGGGCTTGTTAAGTTATGCCTATATGCATACGCCTACTGTAGCGAGACTGAAAAAAGAAGCAGGTGGAAACAGATGTACGCAATTATTGAAACAGGCGGCAAGCAGTACCGTGTAGAAAACGGCGATGTAATTTACATCGAAAAGCTTGATGCTCAGGTTGATGAAGAAGTTACCTTCGACAAAGTTATTGCTGTTTGCAACAGAACTTTAAAGGTTGGTAAGCCTTATGTTAAGGATGCTTTTGTTAAGGGTACTGTTCTTAAGAACGGTAAGGGTAAGAAAATCACAGTATTTACTTACAAGCCTAAGAAGAGCAGCTCACGCAAAATGGGTCACAGACAGCCTTACACAAAGGTTCAGATTAACGAAATTGGTTAATTATGACGAGTGTAAAATTTCTGGCTGATGAAAATAATCTTTTAGGATTTGAAATCAGCGGTCACTGCTCTACTGGTAGTGACGACGGGGTCGGAAAAATAGTATGCGCGGCAGTTTCTAGTGCTGCATATATGACTGTGAATACAATAACTGAAATTATAGGTGATGAAGCGGATATAACAGTTGATGAAGCAAAAATGTTTCTTTATGTTGAAAATCCGTCAAACAGTTCAGTTAACGTACTTAAAGGCTTTAAACTTCATTTAGAAGAACTTTCCGAACAATACAGTAATAACATTAGAATTTACGGAGGTGCAAAACATGTTAAAGATTAACATTCAGTTATTCGCTCACAAAAAGGGTGTTGGTTCTACAAAGAACGGCCGTGACAGTGAGTCTAAACGTCTTGGTGTAAAGAGAGCAGACGGTCAGTTTGTTCTTGCTGGTAATATTCTTGTTCGCCAGAGAGGTACACACATTCATCCCGGCAACAATGTAGGCCGCGGTTCTGACGATACACTTTTTGCTCTTATCGACGGTAAGGTGAAATTTGAACGCGTAGGCAGAGACCGTAAGCAAGTTAGCATTTATGCTGCTGAATAATTAAGAATTAAAGTCCGGGTTAATATTTTTTGCCCGGACTTATTTTTTTGAATTTAGAAAGGAAGAAATGCTATGAAAAATTGTCATGTTTGTGGATTTGAATGTGATAACTCAGTAGAACTTTGTCCTTTATGCGGCGCAGATTTATCAGTTGCTGAGGAAATTTCTGAAGAAACTGAAGAAGCATTAATTAAAAACCCCGTTTTGTTGGCAACCTTTCAGGATGTTGTTTCAGCAGAGATTTTTAAGGATATATTAGTAGATAATAAAATTATATTTTCTTCCTCCAATAATGATTCAGGTAGTATCCGTGTTGTTTTTGGCGGCGGATTTTTATCAGAAGAAATTTATGTGGAAGAATCTCAGTTTGAAGAAGCGGAAAAATTGTATGATGAGTTTTTAAACAGTAAGGAACTATTCGAGCAAGATATTTTAGAAGACTGAAGAGGGAAATATGTTTGTAGATATCGCAAAAATACATTTAAAAGCGGGAAACGGCGGCGACGGTGCGGTTTCCTTTCATAGAGAAAAATATGTTGCGGCAGGTGGTCCCGACGGCGGTGACGGCGGAAAAGGCGGAGATATCGTATTTAAGGCGGACAGTAATTTGTCAACCCTTGCCGACTTTAGATATAAGCGTAAATATACGGCGGAAGCAGGGCAGAATGGTGGAGCTTCAAGATGTACAGGTAAAAGTGCGCCTGATTTAATTATTTCTGTACCTGTAGGAACTTTAATTAAAGACGCTGAGACGGGTAGAATAATAGCTGATATTTCAGATGATAAGCCTGTTATTGTGGCAAAAGGTGGCAACGGCGGCTGGGGAAACCAGCATTTTGCTACATCTACAAGACAGGTACCGCGATTTGCTAAAAGCGGAGCCATAGGTGAAGAAATGGATGTTACCTTGGAATTGAAACTTTTAGCAGATGTAGGCCTTATTGGTTTTCCAAATGTTGGTAAGTCTACTTTAGTATCTGTTGTAAGCGAGGCTAAGCCTAAGATTGCTAATTACCATTTCACAACACTCACACCTGTTTTAGGTGTGGTAAGAATGGGTGAGGGAACTTCCTTTGTAATGGCAGATATACCCGGTCTTATTGAGGGTGCTGGTGAAGGTGTTGGCTTAGGTCACGAATTTTTGCGCCATGTTGAACGTTGCAGAATGTTGATTCATGTTATTGACATTTCAGGCAGCGAAGGCAGAGATCCTATTGACGATTTCGAAAAAATAAACCATGAGTTAGAGGTTTTTAGCAGAGAACTGGCAACTCGTCCTCAAATTGTTGTAGGTAACAAATGTGACCTTACAGATGATGATGAGATTAAAAGAATCTCAAAGTATTTTGAAGAACGTGGTTATAAGTTCTTTCCGATTATGGCGGCTATTGCCGAGGGGACAAAGGATCTTATAAACTATGTTGCAAGAGAACTTGCAAAGCTACCGCCAATATTAAAATATGAAGCAGAGCCTAAACCCGAGCCAGTGTTTAAGGAAAATGAGCGTACATTTACAATACGTGTTGAAAACGGTATTTATTATGTTGAAAACTGTAAATGGCTTGATGATGTTATGAACAGGGTTGACCCTAATGATTACGAGTCACTTCAGTATTTTGAAAGAACTCTCAGAAACAGCGGTATTATCAAGGCTCTTGAGGATGCGGGTATCGAAGAGGGCGATACTGTAAATGTTTTAGACGTTGAGTTTGATTTCGTTCTGTAACAGAGGAAATAAAATGGAAAATATAAAATTATTAAGCCCATCGGTTTTATGCTTTGTTGGGGATGCAGTTTACGGCTTATGTGTGAGAACTGCATTAGCAGAAATTAACCGTCCTTCTGGCGAATTGCATAGACTGTCAGTAAAGCTTGTTAATGCGAGTGCTCAGGCAAGTGCGTATAAGCTTTTAGAAACATTTTTAACCGAAGAAGAAATTACTGTTTTTAAAAGGGGCAGAAATTTTCACACTAATTCTTCACCCAAAAATGCAACCAAAGGTGATTACCACATTGCAACGGGTCTTGAATGTCTGTTTGGATATTTATATCTTGCTGGTAAAAAAGACAGAATAAAAGAGCTTTTCAATATGATTTGGCAAAGTGCGAATATTTATGAGGAGTAAAGGGTATGAAACTTAATACAAAACTTACTGTACTTATTGGTTTTGCTTTTTTATCAATCAGTTCATTTTGGCAGATGTATGATAACTTAGTGCCGTTGATTTTGACAAACACTTTTAAAATGAATGAAACTGTTTCTGGCGTTATTATGGCTGCTGATAATATTTTAGCCCTGTTTTTGCTTCCGCTTTTTGGAGGAATTTCAGACCGCTCGAATATGAAAGTTGGAAAAAGAAAACCCTTTATCTTGGTTGGCACGGTTTTAGCAGTTATTTTAATGTCTTTCCTGCCGATACTTGATAATAGTTATTTTGCTATCCCTAAGGCTTGGAAGCTTTTGGCTTTTATTGTTGTGTTAGGTTTATTACTTATTTCTATGGGTACTTACCGCAGTCCGGCAGTAGCCCTTATGCCCGATGTTACGCCTAAACCGCTTAGAAGTAAGGGCAATGCAATTATAAATTTAATGGGTGCTGTGGGCGGAATATTATACCTTATCGCTAATGCTTTGATTTATACAAAATCAAGAACTGAGGGGCTGTTACATATAAATTATCAGCCTATTTTCGCTATCGTGAGTGGTATTATGATTATAGCACTGCTTATTCTTATGTTTTTTGTAAATGAGCCTAAACTTCGTGAAAAACAGGCTCTTTATGAAAAAGAACATCCCGAACAGCAGTATGTTACCGAAACCAATACAAATAAAATGCCTAAGGAGGTTAAGAAAAGCCTGATTTTTCTTCTTTCCTCGGTTGCACTATGGTATATTGGGTATAACGCTATTACAACTTGGTTTACAGTATATGCCACAAGTGTTTGGGATATGGCCCCCGGAGAAGCTAGTCTTTGCCTTACAATAGCTATGGCAGGCGCTATTTTAAGCTATATACCTGTTGGTAATATTGCAAGTAAAATAGGTAGAAAAATAACAATAAGATTTGGTGCGGCTATGCTTGCGGTTTGTTTCTTTATTGCCTTTATCTTTACGGTATTTTCAACCTCATTCCATTGGTCGCTATTTATTTTATTTGTTTTTGTAGGTGTTGCTTGGGCTGCAATAAATGTTAACAGCTTGCCTATGGTGGTTGAAATGTGCTCAGGTGCTGATGTTGGTAAGTTTACGGGCTTTTATTATACCTTCAGTATGGCAGCACAGACAATTACGCCTGTGGTTGCAGGATTTCTGCTAAGTAATATCAGCTATCAGTCACTGTTTCCGTATGCCGCCTTGTTTGTTGCCGCTTCCTTTGTCACAATGTCGTTTGTTAAGCACGGTGATTCAAAGCCTGAAAAGAAAGATTTACTCGAAAATTTTGATATTGAGGATTAAGAAATGCTATTAGCATTATTTGTTTTTATATTTCTCTATTTGTTTTTGGTTTTTCCCACACTTCGTAAGCATAAGGACAGGGAAATCCTAAAAAAATATTATTATGCTCATCGCGGACTGCATAATGATGAGATTCCTGAAAATTCTATGACTGCTTTTATGATGGCAGCGGCAAATGATTTTGCAATAGAACTTGATATTCATTTAACCGCGGACGGTGAGTTGGTTGTTTTTCATGACAATACGCTCGAGCGTATGTGCGGTGTTCAGGCTAGGGTAGAAGAGCAAACTTTAGCAGAACTAAAGCAGTTATTTTTAAAAAATACTGATGAAAAAATTCCGACATTTAAAGAGGTACTAACTGCAATTGATGGCAGAATACCGATTATGGTTGAATTTAAATGTCCTTTTAATGATTACGAAAAGTTATGCCGTGCTGCTGATAAGCTTTTAAGTAGTTATAAAGGTAAATATTGTATTGAATCTTTTAATCCCTTAATACCTGCTTGGTACAGAAGAAACCGTAAAGACATTATGCGGGGACAGCTTGCAATGAGTAGCAAAGGAAAGGGAATAATACCACATATTTCAAATGCTTTTTTACTCAATTTTTTAGTGCGTCCCGATTTTGTTTCTTATGAACAGAAGAATAGTCAAAATCTCTCTTTTAAAATTCAAAAGATTTTGGGCGCTTTTCCTGTTGGATGGACATTTAAAAGCAAAAGTGAACTTATAGCAAAAAAAGAAGAATACAGTTCATTTATTTTTGAAAACTTTAAACCGACCGATGATTAATCGGTCGGTTTTTTTATCGAAACAAAACATTTATGGTTTATTATAGTCGCAAAAACAGAGAAATTTATGCAAAAGATACAAAATTTGTCGAATGAGTTTTCTATTGCATTTTGAAATTATACAAAAATTACTTGAAATTACGAGATAATGTGATATAATAAAAGTAATAAATATTATATCCTCTGTATGTTAAGGAGATTTATTATGAAGGATTTTTTTAAAAATTTTGGCAGTGAAACGGTTAATAATGCTTATGAATTTTTAGGTTCTTTTCTAAATGGCAATAAAGCGGTTTTCAGGGTATGGGCTCCAAACGCAAAATCGGTTTCGGTTGTAGGAAATTTTAATAATTGGAATTTGGAAGCTAATTTTATGCAAAATATCGGCTATGGATTTTGGGAAACCGAAATTGAGGGGCTTCGAAACTTTGAAACTTATAAATATGCAGTTGAAAGATGTGACGGCAGAAAGGTTTTAAAATCAGACCCTTATGCACGTCACGGTGAAACATCACCTGCAAATGCTTCAAAGCTTTATAAGGATGATAAATATAAATGGGGTGACGCCCAGTGGGTTAAGGCATCAAAGCAAAAGAATATTTATGAATCTCCTGTTAATATTTATGAAATTCATGCTGGTTCTTGGCGTAAATATCCTGATGGAAATGCCTTTGATTACGTAAAGCTTGCTGAGGAATTGGTAGAATATCTTAAAAAGATGAACTATACACATGTTGAGTTGATGCCTATAACTGAGTATCCTTTTGATGGCTCTTGGGGTTATCAGGTTACAGGATATTTTGCACCAACCTCTCGTTACGGCACTCCTAAGGATTTCAAAAAATTTGTTGATATTCTTCATCAAAATGGTATAGGTGTTATTCTTGATTGGGTGCCTGCCCATTTCCCAAAGGATGAAAACGGTCTTTATCAGTTTGACGGAAGTCCTGCTTATGAATATGCAGATACACGCAAGGGTGAACATAAAGAATGGGGAACAGCGGTTTTCGATTTTGGTAAGACCGAAGTGAGAAATTTCCTTATTTCAAGTGCGGTTTACTGGCTTAAAGAATTCCATATCGATGGACTTCGTGTTGATGCGGTTGCTTCAATGTTATATCTTGATTATGCACGTGGTGATGGTGAATGGATTCCTAATATTTACGGAGGCAGAGAAAACCTTGAAGCAGTAGAGTTTTTCCATTTGCTAAACAAAGCAGCATTTGAGGCAAATCCCAATGTTCTTATGATTGCCGAGGAATCAACTGCTTGGCCCATGGTCACAAAGCCTGCCGAAAACGGCGGTCTAGGGTTTAACTTTAAGTGGAATATGGGTTGGATGAACGATATGCTAAGGTATATGTCCTTAGATCCTCTTTTTAGAAAGGGTAATCACGACTGTCTTACATTCTCTTTCTTTTATGCATTTTCTGAAAATTTTGTTCTTCCTATTTCTCACGATGAGGTTGTACACGGAAAATGCTCTATGATTAACAAAATGCCTGGCGAGTATGACCAAAAATTTGCGGGCTTAAAAGCTTTTTATGCTTATATGATGGCTCATCCCGGAAAAAAATTACTCTTTATGGGACAGGAATTTGCTCAGTTTATTGAGTGGGATTACAAAAAAGAGCTTGAATGGTTCTTACTTGATTACGATGCTCATAAAAATATGTTAAAGTTTGTGGCTGATCTCAATAAATTTTATCTTGATAATTCACAGCTTTGGGAAATTGATTATTCTTGGGAAGGTTTTAAGTGGATTTCAAATGACGATTATACACAGAGTATTATATCGTTCAGGAGAATTAATAAGAATGGCGATGAATTAATTGCTGTTTGCAATTTTGTGCCTGTAGAGAGAAAAGATTATCGTATAGGTGTTCCTGTTTCTGGTAGTTATAAGAGGATTTTCTGTTCAGACGATGTTAAGTACGGCGGTAGCACCGAAACGCGAAAAACAGGTTACAAGGCGGATAAAAAGGCCATGCACGGTCATGATTACTCTATTAGCATTGATATTCCGCCAATGTCAGTAAGTTATTTTAAATTGCCTGCTAAAAGAGGTCAAAAAGAAAATAGTAAATAATTGAAATTACCCGAATGCCGCAGTTTTGGCGACAGTCGGATAAAGCTAAAAAAGCAAAATATAGACTGGAGTGTTAGTTTTGAAAAACAAAAAATGCATTGCGATGCTGCTTGCAGGCGGTCAGGGAAGCAGATTAGGTGTTCTCACAAGCAAAATAGCAAAGCCTGCGGTACCCTATGGCGGAAAGTACAGGATTATTGATTTTCCTCTTTCTAACTGTGCAAATTCGGGTATTGATACAGTAGGTATTTTAACCCAGTATAAACCGTTAGAACTAAACGATTATATTGGCTCAGGTAAGCCTTGGGATATGGACCGACTAAGCGGAGGGGTACATATATTACCTCCGTATCAAAGCCAACACGGTGGCAACTGGTATAAAGGAACTGCTAATGCAATCTATCAGAACCTTGAATTTATTGAGCGTTATAACCCTCAGTACGTATTAATTCTTTCGGGTGACCATATTTATAAAATGGATTATTCTGAAATGATTAGTCAACACGAAAAGGATGGAGCTGACTGTACAATTGCCGTTTTAGAGGTTAGCTTGGAAGAAGCGACCCGTTTCGGAATTATGAATGCAAAAGAAGACGGTACTATTTATGAGTTTGAAGAAAAGCCCCCTGTTCCTAAGAGTAATCTTGCTTCTATGGGCATTTATGTATTTAATTGGGATAAGCTTAAGAAATACCTTATTGAGGATGAAGCAAAGCCGGATTCTTCAAATGACTTTGGTAAAAATATAATCCCCGCTATGTTAGAGGCAGGGGAAAAGCTTAAAGTTTTCCGTTTTAACGATTATTGGAAGGATGTTGGAACGGTAGATTCTCTATGGGATGCAAATCTTGATTTACTCAATCCTAAGCTTGATTTAGACCTTTCTGACAGAGGTTGGAAAATTTATTCACGGAACGTTGCAATGCCGCCGCAGTATATAGCTGAGGGTGCTGTTGTTGAAAATTCACTTATTACAAATGGATGCGAAATTTACGGCAATATTGATTACTCTATTCTTTTTGAAAATGTAACAGTTGAAGAAGGAGCTACAGTTGAATACTCACTTGTAATGCCTGGAGCAGTTATTAAAAAAGGTGCAAATGTTAGATATTCAATCATTGCGGAAAATGTAGTTGTTGAAGAAAATGCAGATATTGGCGGCGATCCTGCTGTTGTCGGTAATGAGGGATGGGGAATTACCGTAATAGGTGATAACCTAACAGTCGGCAAAAATGCAAAAATCCCTGCAAATCAAATGATAACAGAAAATGTCGCAAAGGAGGAAGCGTAATATGAGAACATCGGCAGTAGCAGGTATAGTTCTTGCAAATATTAATGATAATCTTCTTAAAAAATTAACCTCTCATCGTTCTATGGCTTCTATTCCAATAGGTGCGCGTTACCGTCTTATAGACTTTTCTCTTTCAAATCTTGTAAATGCGGGTGTTACAAGTGTTGGTATTATTACTAAAGAAAATTATCGCTCGCTTATGGACCACGTTGGAAATGGAGCTGCTTGGGAGCTTGACCGTAAAAACGGCGGTATTTATCTATTACCCCCATATCTTACAAGCGGTGTTAAACGCTACAGTGGTACGGTTGATGCACTTTACGGAGCTAAAGATTATATAAAAAGATGCGGCAGTGAGTATATTGTTCTTTGTAATGCTGATGTGCTTGCAAATATGGATATTAATTCAGCTGTTAAGGCGCATATAGAAAATGAAGCAGATGTTACGATGCTTTATTATAAAGGAGCTTTAACCGAAGAAAACCGTGATAATTTGCATATAACCTTAGGCGACGGTAATATTGTATCTAAAATCAGATTTGAAAATACACCGAATGAAAGTACCGTTTGTGGAATAGGTGTTACTATTATTTCACGTGAGCTATTGCTCAAATTATTAGATGAAGCTTATGAGGACGGTCTTGTAAACTTTAACCGCGATTATCTGTCAACCAAGGTTAATTCACTAAAAATTTACGGTTTTGAACATAAAGGTTATGTTTGCTTTATGAATGGTACAGATAGTTATTATAGAGCAAGTATGGATATGTTAAAGCCGGAAATAAGAAAACAGCTTTTTAATCGTGAAAGACCTATCTTTACAAAAACGCGTGATGATATGCCAACAAGATACGGCATAAATTCGAATATCAGTAACTGTCTTGTTGCTGATGGCTGTATTATAGAGGGTAATGTTAAAAACAGCATTATTTTCAGAGGTGTAAAGGTTGAAAAAGATGCTGTGGTAGAAAACTGTATTTTAATGCAGGAAACTGTTGTAGGGAAAGGTGCCCAGCTTAATAATGTTATTTCCGATAAAAACGCAGTTATTGGGGAAGAAATGATTTTAAAAGGCACTAAGCAAAAGCACTTTTTTGTCAAAAAAAATCAGATTGTTTAAGGAGTAGTTTATGAAAGTTTTATTTGCCTCGAGTGAAGCTTATCCTTTTGCAATGTCAGGCGGACTTGCAGATGTTGCGGGAGCGCTTCCGAAAGCGCTTAGAAAAAGATTTGTCGGCTGTAGAGTTGTATTACCTCTTTATAGCTCTATTTCGGAGGAAATGCGCCAGAAAATGACATTTCTATGTAATATTACAGTTCCTGTTTCTTGGAGACGTCAGTATTGCGGTGTATTTGAAGCTCATGTTGACGGCGTAATTTATTATCTTATAGATAATCAGTATTATTTTAAGCGTGACGGACTTTACGGTCATTATGACGATGCTGAGCGTTTTGCATTCTTTTCACGAGCTGTGCTTGAAATAATTCCGCATATTGGATTTACACCTGATATTATTCATTGTAACGATTGGCAAACTGCTTTAATTCCTATTTATCTCGACACTTTTTATAAGTATGACAGTCTTTACAGCAATATTAAAACCGTATTTACCATTCACAATATTCAGTATCAGGGTAAGTACGGATATGAGCTAACAAACGATGTCTTGGGTATACCTGACGAATGTCAATCATTGCTTGAATATGATGGCTGTGTCAACTTTATGAAAGGTGCAATTCAATGCTCAGATAAGGTTACAACTGTTTCTCCAACCTATTCGAGAGAGATATTAGACCCTTATTATTCTCACGGGCTTGATAGTATATTAAAGCAGTTCACTTACAAGCTTACAGGTATTGTTAACGGTATTGACACAGAAGTTTACAACCCTGAAACCGATCCGCTCATCTTCAAAAACTATTCTGTTGATGATATAAATAACAAAGCTGTAAACAAAAAAATGCTTCAAGAGGAGCTTGGACTTCCCTGCAAAAATGATGTTCCGGTTATCGGTATTGTAACACGTCTTGTAAAGCATAAGGGTATTGACCTTGTGAAATGTGTGTTTGAGGATTTGCTTAAAGCAGATATTCAGTTTGCAATTTTAGGATCGGGCGAATGGGAGTTTGAAACATTTTTCCACGAAATGTCCGAAAAATATCCCGATAAGGTGGGCTTAAAGTTAGGATTCAACCCAATGCTAGCCCATAAGATTTATGCAGGTGCAGATATTTTCTTAATGCCAAGCCAGAGCGAGCCATGCGGTTTAGCTCAAATGGTGGCACTGCGCTATGGTACAATACCCATTGTGCGTGAAACAGGCGGTCTTAATGATACTATTAGCGACAGCGGTGATGGAGAGGGCAATGGCTTTACTTTCAAATCTTACAACGCTCACGATATGGAAAATACCGTTTGGCGTGCATTACAAGGCTATTCTGATAAAAAAGGCTGGGCAACTCTTGTTGACAGGGCAATGAAATGTGATAACAGTTGGAAAACCTCTGCTAATGCATATATAGGTCTTTATAAGGAGATAATAGGTCAATAAGTTAATTAAAGGGGTTGCAATTCTTATGCAATCCCTTTATAATAATTAAAAACGAATTAAGGTGATTTTTTGGATATTGTAAAGTCTATCATTTTAGGCATTATTGAGGGCATTACCGAATGGCTTCCTATTAGCAGTACGGGACATCTTATTATTGCAGATGAATTATTTAAGCTTAATACATCTCCGGAATTTAAAGAAATGTTCAATGTTGTAGTTCAGCTTGGCGCAATATTGGCAGTGGTTGTAATATATTTCAAAAAAATATGGCCTTTTACCTTTAAAAAGGAAGAAGGATATAGTTATATAACTAAAAGTAACGGATTTTTCAAAAAAAACATTATGGATATGTGGTTTAAGGTTATAGTGGCTATTTTGCCTGCCGCTGTAATTGGTATACCGCTTGATGATTTTTTTGAAGAAAATTTTCATAATTACATAGTTGTGGCATTGGCACTTATAGTTTACGGTATTTTATTTATCTATATTGAACAAAGAAATGAAAAGTTGGTTCCCAAAATCAATGATGTAGGGGATATCACATATAAAACCGCGTTACTTATCGGTATATTTCAGGCTCTTTCATTAATTCCTGGCACATCGCGAAGTGGCTCTACAATTTTAGGTGCTATAATTATCGGTGTTTCACGTGTTGCTGCTGCTGAGTTTAGTTTTTATATGGCTATTCCCGTTATGTTCGGTGCAAGTCTTATTAAACTTTTAAAATTTGGTTTTGAATTTACATCTAATGAACTAATTATACTTTTGGCAGGTATGCTAACAGCATTTGTAATTTCAATAATTGCTATTAAATTTTTGATAAGTTACATAAAGAAAAAAGGATTTACAGTCTTTGGATATTATCGAATAATACTCGGTATAATAATTTTGGCTTATTTCTTAATAAAACAGTAAAAAAACTCTTGACCTTAGAGGTGATATGTGATATAATACTATCACCTCTGAAAAGGTTCTTTTTTTTTGCAAGAAGAATTTTTTAAAATTAAGTAGCGGTGCGTTGCTTTTCACACGATTATGTGTGGTGCCGTTTTAGTTTTAATTTTGAGGGAGGCGTTTACTTTTACAATAGTTAGAGTAAAAGCAAAAAATATTTCCGTAAAACGGGAGGTGCCGTTATGAGAGTGAAAATCACACTTGCTTGCACAGAGTGCAAACAGCGCAATTACAACACAATGAAAAACAAGAAGAATGATCCGGACAGGCTTGAAATGAACAAGTATTGTAGGTTCTGTAAAAAGCACACCCTACACAAGGAAACTAAATAAGGAGGCTATTATGAAGGCAGTTAATAAAATTTTACGTGTTTTGGTAATGGTTTTCGGTTTAGCTTCAGTTGTTCTTTTCTTTACTAAGTTCGCTACAATCACTATGGGTGAGGTTAGTAAAGGTTTTGTTGGAGCTCAGCTTGCTTTTGGTAGTGAGGTTACTATTGAGGGTGCTAAGTATGATATGGCAAAATCTGCTGATATTTTACTTTGCTTCTGGCTTACTGCAGTAGCTTTTGTATTGAGTATTTTCTCATTCAAATCCAAGAAACTGCGCTATGCTGTTCCTGCAATAGCTATTATTGATGCTGTGTATATGTTTGTAATCAGTTTGTCAAATCCATCATATTTTGTTGATGTTCGTCCCTTGAATTATGCAGACATAACAGGTCTTACCTATGCTCCATTTGTTCTCATCCTTGCTATTGCTTTGGCAGTATTTGCTGTTTTGGCTGTAGCTTACCTGCTTCTTGATGATTATCTTGAGGTAATGGCTTCAAAGGGTGAAAAACTTACAATTCCGAAGAGAGTGGTTCGCTTCTTCAGAGATTACAAGAGCGAGGTTAAAAAAATCGTTTGGCCCGGAATTAAGGATGTAACCAAGAACACAGTTATCGTTCTTATTATGTGCTTACTTGTTGGTGCTTTGATTTGGGTAGTTGACTTCGGTCTTGGTAAGTTGCTTAGTTTAATCTTAGGCGTTTAATCCTACGGAGGTTTATGATGTCTGAATTAAAAGATGCAAAGTGGTATGTAATACATACCTATTCAGGATATGAAAATAAGGTAGCGAGCGATCTTGCAACTATGGTTGAAAGCCGTGGTATGCAGGACCTTATTCAAGAAATCAGAATCCCTACCGAAACAGTTACAGAAATTAAGGAAGATAAGAAGCGTGAAGTGGAACGCAAAATTTTTCCTGGTTATGTTCTTATAAAAATGATAGTCACTGATGACAGCTGGTATGTTGTACGTAATATACGCGGTTGTACAGGCTTTGTCGGTCCCGCTTCAAAACCGGTTCCGCTAACTGAGGATGAGGTTGCAGCCTTAGGCGTTGAAAAGCACAGCGTTGAGGTAGGCTACAAGGAAGGCGATAATGTTAAAATTATCAGCGGTCCTCTTGAGGGATATTCAGGCACTGTTAAAACAGTTGATACTGCAAATAACAATGTATGTGTAGTTCTCTCAATGTTTGGTAGAGAAACACCTGTCGAATTAGAATTAGACCAGATTTCTTTATCAGATAATTAATATTTGTTAATTAGCAGAAATGCTTTTTAAGTCTTGACACAGGACGGTTTGTGTCACGGTGGGAGGGACGGAATATGACCGTTCCGCCAAGTATCTTTTGATACTGTTACCACGAATAATGGAGGTGCAAATAAATGGCTCAGAAAATCACAGGTTACATTAAGCTTCAAATTCCTGCAGGTAAGGCTACACCGGCTCCACCGGTAGGTCCTGCTCTCGGT
Organism: Acutalibacteraceae bacterium; assembly: GCA_045578145.1. GTDB lineage: Bacteria > Bacillota > Clostridia > Oscillospirales > Acutalibacteraceae > UBA737. The sequence goes on along the minus strand of JAZNJT010000003.1, from coordinate 4,635 downwards.
CAGCACGGCGTCAACATTATGGCGTTTACCAAGGAGTTCAATGAGAGAACAAAGAATGATGCAGGTCTTATCATTCCGGTTGTTATCACCGTTTATGCAGACCGCTCTTTCAGCTTCATCACAAAGACTCCGCCTGCTGCTGTTCTTATTAAAAAAGCATGCGGCATAGAAAGTGCTTCCGGCACACCTAACAAAACAAAGGTTGCCAAAATCACAAAAGAGCAGATACAGAAGATTGCAGAAACAAAAATGCCCGACCTTAATGCAGCAAGCATTGAATCCGCTATGAGTATGATAGCTGGTACTGCTCGCAGTATGGGTATTGAAGTAGTCGACTAATTCTCTCTTGTGGGAGGAAAATTCCGATTTAACCACTTATTGGGAGGTAAATAATGAAACACGGTAAAAAGTATAATGAATGCGCAAAGCTTATCGAAACAGGCAAGCTTTACGATGTAAATGAGGCAGTTGAGGTTGCTGTTAAGACCGGTACTGCTAAATTCGATGAAACAGTTGAAATCCATGTTCGTTTGGGTGTTGACTCACGTCACGCTGACCAGCAGGTTCGCGGCGCTGTTGTTCTTCCTAACGGAACTGGTAAAACTGTTAGAACCCTTGTTTTTGCTAAGGGTGATAATGCAAAGGCAGCTGAGGAAGCAGGCTCTGATTTTGTTGGTGCTGAAGAACTCGTTGCTAAAATCCAGAATGAAAACTGGTTAGATTTTGATGTAGTTATTGCTACACCTGATATGATGGGTGTTGTTGGTCGTTTGGGTAAGGTTTTAGGTCCTCGCGGTCTTATGCCTACTCCTAAGGCAGGTACAGTTACTCCTGATGTAGCACGTGCTGTTACAGAAGCCAAAGCAGGTAAAATTGAGTACCGTCTTGATAAAACAAACATCATTCACTGTCCTATCGGTAAGGTTTCCTTTGGACCTGAGAAGCTTCAAGAAAACTTTGATGCTCTTATGGGTGCAATTATCAAGGCTAAGCCTGCTGCAACCAAAGGACAGTATATCAAGTCTTGCGTAATTGCAACAACAATGGGTCCTGGAATTAAGCTTAATGTTGCTAAATTCGGCGCATAATTAAAGATTAAAAGCAGTCACAAAAGTGACTGCTTTTTTTAAGCTGCAAAAAATCCCTACAGAAATTATCTGTAGGGATTTTTACTATTTAAAGAATAATGGTAGTTTTTCAAGAAATATTATATCATCACGCTTAGCAGCATCACCTTCTGCCAAAACTGCACAGGAAGCAGCTTCGGTAGCACCCGCTTTTTTAACAAGTTCTCTTGTAGCCAGTAGAGACTCGCCTGTGCTTATTACGTCATCAACTATAAGCACTTTTTTACCCTTAATCATATTAGTTTCCGATTCGCCAAGATAGAGTTTTTGACTGTTTTTGGTAGTGATTGAAGTAACCTCAACCTCTAACGAATTGCGCATATATACTTTAACGGCTTTACGGGCAATAACATAAGGCTTACCTGACTGTCTTGCCATTTCGTAAGCCAAAGGAATACTCTTAGCTTCGGGTGTGAGAATATAATCAAAGTCAGGCACTTTATTAAGCAATTCCTCGCTTGCTTTGATGGTAAGCTCTACATCGCCGAAAATGATAAAAGCAGCGATATCTAAATTTTCATTCACAGGAAACTTTTCAAGCTTTCTTTCAAGCCCTGCAATTTTTATACTGTAGTGTTCAGACATAATGATAGCTCCTTAATTTAAAAATCAACCTGGAGGCCAAGCAAGATTTCTGCGTGCTAACAGGTGAAAATGAATATGGTGAACTGTCTGTCCTCCGTCTTCACCGCAATTATTAACAACTCGGTAGCCGTTTTCTAAATTTTCCAGTTTAGAGATTTTAGCTATTGCTTCAAAAATTTTGCCTATAAGAGCGCTGTTTTTATCACAAATTTCATCAGCAGAGGAAATATGCTCTTTAGGAATTACAATAGCGTGAAAAGGCGCTTTAGGATCAATATCCTTAAAAGCGTAAACATATTCGTCCTCATAAACCTTTGTTGATGGTATTTCACCTGAAACAATTTTACAGAATAAACACTCAGACATTAAAACTAACCTCCAATTTGCAGTTTTACAAGCTCTATAGCATTGTTAAGCGCAGTATCGGTCATTGTAATATCTTTGCCGCCTGCCATTGCGCTGTCTGGCTTACCGCCGCCGTTACCGCCGCAAAGCTTTGCGATTTCTTTAACAAGATTTCCTGCATGTGCGCCTTTTGAAACAGCAGTTTTACCGCAAGCAGCAGTGAAAGTAAGCTTTTCACCGTTTAAAGCACCTAAAACAATAACAGTATCATCATTTTCTGCTTTAACAGTATCGGTCATTTTGCGAAGTTCATCAGCTGATGTGCCGTCAAGTCGTTCTACTGCAACCTTTATATCGCCAACTAAAACGGCATGGTTTATAATATCGGTTATTTTAGAGCCTGCAATTTTAGATTCTGCCTTTTCAAGTAATTGCTTTGTTTCTTTAAGCTCATTAATTACAGTTTCTGCACGTTTAGCAATATCATTAGCGTTTTGAGCCTTTAATGTAGAAGCAGTGCTGTTAATTAATTCGATATTGTTATAAATAAGATTTAGAACATTCTGTCCTGTCACGGCCTCGATACGTCTAACACCTGCTGCAACACTTGATTCTGAAACAATATGGAAAAGACCGATTTTGGATGTATTATCAACGTGAGTACCACCGCAAAGCTCAACTGATGTACCTTCAGCTGCAACAACACGAACAACGTCACCGTATTTTTCACCAAAAAGCGCCATAGCACCAAGCTTTTTAGCCTCATCGATAGGCATTTCCTCATTTTTAACTTCAATACCGTTTAAAATAGCATTGTTAACAAATGTTTCAACCTTTGCAATTTCTTCGGTAGATAGTGCGGAAAAATGTGTAAAGTCAAAACGGACAGTTTTATCGTTAACTAATTGACCGGCCTGTTCAACGTGGTTTCCAAGCACAGCACGAAGACCTGCTTGTAAAAGATGTGCAGCTGTGTGGTTACGTCTGATAGCTGTTCTTCGGTATATATCAATAGTAGCAGTGATTTTATCACCGATAGATATACAGCCTTGCTCTAAATTTCCCAAATGTGTAAAAATACCCTGAGCTGTTTTTTTAGTATCTGAAACCGTGAATTTTATACCATCAGCAACAATAACTCCTGAATCGCCTACCTGACCGCCGCTTTCAGCATAAAAAACAGTTTTATCAAGAACAATTATTGCACTGTTGCCTTCGGTAATTGAACCAACATGCTCTCCGTCTGCTACAATGTCAATAACGGTGGCAGTACACATGTTGTCGGTATAACCCAAAAATTCCGTTGAAGAGAAGTTTTCAAAGGTAATATCATTACTCTTCCAGCTTTCACCGTCAGATGCTTTACGAGCGTTTCTTGCCTTCTCACGCTGTTCATTCATACATTGTTGGAATTTTTCCTCATCAAGAGTCATACCTTTTTCGGAAAGAATATCTTTTGTGAGATCAACTGGGAATCCATAGGTATCATATAGCTTGAATGCATCCTCGCCCGAAAGCATACCTCCGTTTGCAGTTAGGTTTTCAAGCATTGAAAGGCCTTGGTCAATAGTCTTATTAAAAGAAGATTCTTCATTATTAATAACCTTTGCAATTAGGTCGCGCTTTTCAATAAGTTCAGGATATCCTGAATTATTTTCATTAATAACAGTATCGCATAGTTCCATAAAGAATGTGCGGTTAATTCCAATTAATTTTCCGTGACGAACAGCACGTCTTATAATTCTGCGAAGAACATAGCCTCTACCTTCGTTTGAGGGGATAATACCGTCACTAATCATAAATGTAGCGGCTCTGGCATGGTCGGTAATAGCTCGGATAGAAATGTCAGTTTTATTATCATTGCCGTATTTTTTGCCAGAAATAGCGCAAACCTTATCCAAAATATTTCGGATAGTATCAACCTCGAACATATTGTCAACATCCTGCATAATGCAAGCAAGACGTTCGAGTCCCATACCCGTATCAATATTTTTATGTTCAAGCTCAGTGTATGTGCCGTCGCCCATATTGTTGAACTGTGAGAATACATTATTCCAGATTTCCATATATCTGTCACAATCACATCCTGGTTTGCAGTCAGGTGAGCCACAACCGTATTTTTCACCGCGGTCAAAATATATTTCACTGCAAGGGCCGCAAGGACCAGTGCCGTGCTCCCAAAAGTTATCAGTTTTGCCAAGCTTTACTATACGCTCTTCGGGCACACCTATTACATCACGCCACAAAGCATAAGCCTCGTCATCCTCTTCATAAACAGAGGGCCAAAGTCTGTCAGCTGGAATTTCCAAGGTTTCGGTTAAAAATTCCCAAGCCCACGGAATAGCTTCATTTTTAAAATAGTCACCAAAAGAAAAGTTACCGAGCATTTCAAAAAATGTGCCGTGACGCGCGGTAATACCTACACGCTCAAGGTCAGGGGTACGAATACATTTCTGACAGGTGGTAACCCTTGTTTTAGGAGGAGTTACTTCACCTGTGAAAAATTTTTTCATAGGTGCCATACCTGAGTTTATGAGCAAAAGGGATTTATCGTTATTTGGAACAAGAGAAAAGCTTC
>JAZNJT010000002.1:0-3187 GCA_045578145.1 Acutalibacteraceae bacterium | reverse complement strand
GGCGGGAAGATTTCTTGTTCTGTAGCGGTGATCACCATCTATCTTGCCCTTTTGGTAAAGCACAGCCTCTACCACACGCTGACCTTTCTTTTGAGTCATAACCGCAATGCCGCCGTTTTCCTTAGTGGTTTTTGCAGGAATAGATGCAGTGTTTATAATAAGCATTCTGCCGTTAGAGGATTTAAGCAACAGTTCACTTTCCTCTTTTACATAGAAAACCGAATGCAAGGTATATTTATCGCAATAAGCCTTTATAAGCTTTTTTCGGTTGGTTTTGGTTTCATAAGAAGATAACGGAACCTTTGAAATTCTGCCATTATCAAACACAAACACCATATAACCCTCATATTTTTGGGTTTCAACCATATAAATTGCATTTTCGGCTTCCTCAAATTCAAGCTTAGAGGGTATATAATCACCCATAACACTTGCCTTACCGTCAGAAAATTCTGAAGTCTTAGATTTATAAACCTGATGTCTGCTTGTAAAGAAAAGTAAATCTACAGCGTTTGTAGACTCGATAACCTGTGTTATCTCGTCGCCCTCTTTAAGCTTTTGCTCACCGCTCATTCTAAGCGACTGAGGAGTTATTTTTTTGAAATATCCGTCCTTTGTAAAGAACAGTGTAACAGGGGAATTATCAATCTCAATATCCTCTTTGTCTAGTTCTTCATCGGCTGCGGCAATAATTTCTGTTCTTCTTTCCTTGCCGTATTTCTTTGCAACCTCTTCTAACTCCTTAATAATAATCCTTAAAACCTTATTTTTAGAGTTAAGAGTGTTTTCAAGGTCTTCAATTTCTGTCATTAATGCTTCGATATCCTTGGTGCGTTTTAAAATATATTCACGGTTCAGATGGCGAAGCTTGATTTCTGCTACATATTCAGCTTGTATTTCATCAATTCCAAAGCCAATCATGAGGTTAGGTACAACCTGTGATTCCTCTTCGGTTTCACGTACAATTTTAATTGCCTTATCAATATCAAGCAGTATCTTTTCAAGGCCTTTTAAAAGATGCAGTCTGTCCTTAGCCTTTGAAAGTCTGAAATAAACTCTGCGCCTTACACATTCTTCTCTGAAGGCTACCCACTCAGAAATAATTTCTTTAACTCCCATAACTCTCGGTGAACCTGCTATAAGAATGTTAAAGTTACAGGAAAAGCTATCCTCAAAAGGTGTCATTTTAATAACCTTTTTCATAAGCTTTTCGGGATCTGCTCCGCGCTTTAAATCTATAGTAATTTTAAGACCACCAAGGTCTGTTTCATCACGAATATCATTGATTTCAGTTATTTTTTTAAGCTTTACAAGCTCAATTACCTTTTCTATTATGGCCTCCGATGTAGTGGTTGGAGGAATTTCAGTAATATCTATACAGTTTTGGGATTTATCGTATTCCCAAACACCGCGTACCTTAAAGCCGCCTCTACCCGTTTCGTATATTTTTTCAATTGACGCTCTGTCATATAAAAGCTTGCCTCCAATCGGAAAATCGGGGGCTAAAAGAGTGTCTGCAACATTAATATCGTTATCCTTAATATAGGCAATAGTTGTTTCACAAACCTCGCGCAGATTAAAGGGGCAAATCGAGCTTGCCATGCCCGCCGCAATACCCGTGTTAGCATTTACAAGTACCGATGGAAAGGTAACAGGAAAAAGCGTTGGCTCTTTCATTGTAGCGTCATAGTTATCAACAAAATCAACCGTATCCTTTTCAATATCAGCAAAAAGCTCGGTTGCTATGGGTGCCAACTTAGCCTCAGTATAACGTGATGCGGCATAAGCCATATCACGCGAATAAGCCTTACCGAATGAGCCTTTAGACGAAACATAAGGATGTAAAAGCGCCTGATACCCTTCAGACAATCTTACCATTGTTTCATAAATAGCGGCGTCACCATGAGGATTAAGTTGCATAGTTCTACCAACAATATTTGCCGATTTAATTGTATTACCATTTAAAAGGCCCATATTGTACATTGTGTAAAGCAGTTTTCTGTGAGATGGCTTAAAACCATCAATCTCAGGAATAGCTCGCGATACAATAACACTCATAGCATAGGGCATAAAATTACTCTCTAGTGTTTCGGTAATAGGCTGTTCCACCGTAAGACCCGCACCTGCAATATATGCATTAATCGACGGTTTTACTGTTTTTTTTATTTCTGTTTTTTTCCTTGGAGCCATAATCTCATCCTTCGAATTCGTAATGCGTAATTCGTAATGCGTAATTACGAATTACATTTTTGAGTTTTGGTTATAGACATTAAAATTTTTATTAGTTCTCTGCAATCGGCATAAATACTTTCAAATAAACCTTTGTCTATATAATCGGTTTCATTAAGTATTTCAAGCCAATATTCAGTTTCACTGGCTTCTTTGAGAGCTATATTCATTTTTGCATAAAAATCAGCCTTACTTTGACCTCTTATAGCCTCTTTTACATTTGCACCTATGCTAGTACCACTTTTTAGTACTTGCTTTGACAAAACATACTCTTTTTTACTATCGTTAAGATATTTACTTAATTTAACAATTCTTATTGCAAAAGCCTTGCTTTTTATAACTATTATGTTTTCCATCTTCGCCATCCTTTAATTACGCATTACGAATTACGCATTACGCATTAACTTATATCAGCTTCATCTAGATAAATATAACCGTTTTCAGCAATAAAATCCTTACGTCCCGCAAGGTCGTCACCAAGAAGCAGATCAAACATCTGGCTTGTTCTCTCAGCATCCTGAGGCATAACCTTTATAAGACGTCTCGTTTCGGGATTCATAGTTGTAAGATTCATCATATCGGGTTGGTTCTCACCAAGTCCCTTTGAGCGCTGAATGTTATATTTAGCATCTCCGATTTTCTCAAGTATCTCTGCTTTTTCCTTTTCGTCATAAGCAAAATATGTCATATCCTTCGTGCCTATTTCATAAAGAGGAGTTTCTGCAATATAAACCTTGCCCTCATTAATAAGAGTTGGCATAAGTCTGTAAATCATAGTAAGAATAAGGGTTCTTATGTGGAAACCGTCAACATCGGCGTCGGTACAGATAATAACCTTATTCCATCTAAGGTCATCAAGACTAAAGGTTGTAAGTCCCTTACTTGCCTTAGATTTAACCTCAACGCCGCAACCTAAAACCTTAATAAGATTGGTGATTATCTCGCTTTTGAATACCTTTTC
>JAZNJT010000001.1:0-9328 GCA_045578145.1 Acutalibacteraceae bacterium | reverse complement strand
TTGAGGTCTTTATAGCAAAGGATATGCACAAAAGCGATTTGTTTTCGGTCACAGCCAAAATAATTGATATAGGCTACAGACTCAGGTTTGCTATGGTGTTTATTGCATTAGGCTCTTTGGCGATATTTATATTCCTTTTGTGTTTTCTTTTCTGTGCTTCTGGACACAGACAGGGAGGGGTTATAAAATGTAATTTGTTTGACAGAGCGCCCTTTGATTTTGTGACAGCGGTTGTTGCAGCATTGGCTGTTTTAAGTATTATAATTGTCGATACCTTTACGAGAGATACGGTTAGTATGATAATATGGCTCTGCCTTGTAGGTAGTGTGGATTATTTTATAGCCTTAGGCTATACTATGAGTTTTGCAACAAGAATTAAAACCCGAACTCTTATAAAAAATAACATATTATATTATATTTTCAGTTTTATCGGTAAGAAATTTAAAAAGCTTTTTGGTTGGATTAAATATATTTTTTCTAACTGTTCGCTTTTACAGAAAACTTGGATAGTTTTATTAGGGCTTTTAGTAATTGAACTGATTTTTGTTTTAGTAATTGTTGATGCGTGGCAGTATTATGGACCGGGTAGATTTGTCTTTGCTGCAATAGTTTTCACGGTTTTAGGCATTTTAACGGTTCTTTATTTGGCCATTATATTACAGAAAATAAAATCAGGCGGTGAGAAAATAGCCAACGGAGATTTACAGTATAAAATTGATACTAAGTATATGTTCGGTGATTTCAAGCAATTTGCAGAAAGCCTTAATAACATAAACGAGGGGCTGCAAACGGCGGTTAACGAAAAAATGAAGAGCGAGCGATTTAAGACTGAGCTTATAACCAATGTTTCTCACGATATTAAAACACCACTCACATCTATAATTAATTATGTTGATTTAATTAAAAAGGAAGATATAAACAATGATACTGCAAAGCAGTATATAGAAGTTTTAGACCGTCAGTCAGGCAGACTTAAAAAGCTCGTTGAGGATTTGGTAGAGGCTTCAAAGGCTTCTTCGGGCAGTTTGGCTGTGAACCTAACGCCCTGCAATGTGGGGGTATTGCTAAACCAAGCGGTTGGTGAATTTGAGGATAGACTTAAAAATGCAGGTATTACACCTGTTGTAAACATTCCCGACAGACCTATTGTGATTTTGGCAGACGGCAGGCATTTATGGCGAATTTTTGATAACCTTTTGAGTAATGTGTGCAAGTATGCGCTATCGGGAACACGTGTTTATCTTGATATAAAAGAGGACACACAACAGGTTGCTGTTACCTTCCGCAATATTTCTAAGTTTCAGCTGAATATTACAGAGGAGGAGCTTTTAGAACGCTTTGTGAGAGGTGATGCCTCGCGTAATACCGAGGGCAGCGGTTTAGGTCTTTCAATAGCACGTAGCTTGGCAGAACTTCAAAACGGCAGACTGGATTTAGAAGTAGACGGCGACCTGTTTAAAGTGACTGTTCTATTTAAAAAGGAGAATTAATGAATAAAAATTTATATAAATCACGGCGAAGAAAAAGGCAAAGAAAAATTATTTTCAGGTGGACTGTGCTAATAAGCGTAACGGCGCTAATAGCTACAGCCCTGATAGTAGGTACTGTTTCAATAATAAGGTTTATAAATCCTCAAAGCTTTGACGGCGGTTTTATACCAACAGTTTTCGGGAAAAATGTATCTAAAAGGGTGGAAAAGGCTAAAACACTCCAAATTCCCGATTGGATAGATGAGCAGTTGATACATCACCACACAACTGCCAGAAGCGGTATACAACTTACTGATATTAAAAATATTGTGATTCATTATGTGGGAAATCCCAATACCACTGCGCAGAACAACCGTGATTATTTTGATAAGAGCGATACAACAGTTAGCTCGCATTTTGTGGTAGGATTAGAGGGTGAAATTATTCAGTGTGTGCCTATTTATGAAAAATCTGCCGCAAGCAACGAAAGAAATAAAGATACAATTTCTATTGAGGTCTGCCACCCTGATGATACAGGTGAGTATAATGAAAAAACTTATAGGTCGGTTGTAAAACTTGCTTCTTGGCTTTGTGATGAATTTTCTCTTGACGAATCGGATATTATAAGGCATTATGATATTACAGGTAAGATATGTCCCAAGTATTATGTTGAAAATGAAGATGAGTGGGAAAACCTTAAAAAAGATATCGGAGAAAAATTAAAGGATTATGAAAAATAATAAAATAAGTGATAATACCCAAAAGGTACTCGGTATATCGGCTTTGGCTATATTTTTAATCTTTTGCGGGCTTGTGAGTTGGTTTATAGGAAGACCTATGATAAGCTTTGTGTCAGAACCTGAAAAGTTTAGACTTTGGGTTGAAAGCCACGGAATAATGGGTGACATTACCTTTGTTGCTATGATGTTTTTACAGGTGGTAATAGCCTTAATACCTGGCGAGCCGTTAGAGATAGGGGCAGGATATGCGTTTGGTGAAATTAAAGGAACTTTGCTTTGTGTCTTAGCTACAACTTTAGGAAGTATAGTTGTGTTTTTGCTCGTCAGAACACTTGGCGTGAGGTTTGTCGAAGTCTTTTTTGACTCTGCAAAAATAAAGGAACTTAAAATTCTCAAAAACTCAAGAAAGAGAAATTTGCTTATTTTTCTTGTCTTTTTTCTGCCTGGCACACCCAAGGATTTAATTACCTATTTTGTAGGGTTAACAGATATTAAAATCGGGCATTTTCTTTTACTCGCTTCACTTGCAAGGCTTCCGTCGGTTGTGACCTCAACCGTGGGCGGAGGTGCTCTGGGATTAAAGGAATATAAAACCGCAATAATTGTGTTCGCTGTAACACTTATAATAAGCGGTATCAGTTGGATAATTTATAAAAAATTGTTAAATAAAAAACAGTAAAGGTGTGAGTGCTTTGTTAGAAACGAAGGATTTAGTTAAAATATATAAGCCTAAAAAGGGCGTTCCTGTTATGGCACTCGATAAGGTGAGTATTACTTTTCCTGAGACAGGTATGGTTTTTTTACTCGGCAAATCGGGTAGCGGCAAATCCACACTTTTAAATGTGCTTGGCGGTCTGGATAATTATAATGGCGGAGAAATTAAAATAAAAGGTGTATCCTCAAAGGAATTCAAGCAAAAGCATTTTGATTCCTACAGAAATACTTATGTTGGTTTTATTTTCCAAGAATATAATGTGCTTGATGAATTTACAGTAGGCGCTAATATTGCTTTGGCAATAGAGCTTCAAAACCGCAAGGCAGAGGACAGCGAGGTTAATAAAATTCTCAAAGAGGTTGACCTTGAGGGTTTTGCCAACCGTAAGCCTAATGAACTTTCGGGAGGACAAAAGCAAAGGGTTGCAATAGCAAGGGCATTAGTTAAAAATCCGCAGATTATTATGGCAGATGAACCGTCGGGAGCGCTTGATTCAAACACAGGAAAGCAGATTTTTGATACACTCAAAAAATTGTCAAAGGAAAAGCTCGTAATCGTTGTATCTCACGACCGCGAGTTTGCAGAAACCTATGCTGACAGAATTATAGAGCTTTCAGACGGCAAGGTGATAAGTGATATTGAACTTAGTAACGAAATAAGCGGAGAGGAAATAAACTTTAACGGTAATGTTATAGAGTTGCCTGTGGGATATCATATAACCGAAGAAGACCGTGAGAGGATAAACGAATATATAAAAGACTTAAAGAAAAAAACAGAAATTAAGGTTACGGCTAATTCCTTGAAAAAGTTTAAGCCTACTGATATATCAAAGCTTAAAGCTCAGGATAGCTCGTCTTTCAAGCTTATTAAGTCAAAACTTCCTTTAAAAAATGCCTTTAAAATCGGAGCAGGCGGCCTAAAACATAAAAAAATAAGACTTGCGATTACAATTTTGCTTTCGTGTATCTCTTTTGGTCTTTTCGGCCTTGCTGATACATTTGGAGCATATAACCACATAAATGCCTGCACAAATTCACTTATTGACAGTAAAGTTCAGTATGTTTCGGTTGCAAAATCTCGTAAAATTGAACAAGGAAATAATCAAAGTTATTGGCGTGAATACGGTTTTTATTTATCTCAAAATGAGCTTGGCGATTTTGAAAACAAAACCCATGTAAAAATGCATGGGGTATATTTACCTTTTAATGCAGAGCTTGATTTTACTAATCATATTAATCAAGAAATAAAACTTTCAGAAAGCGATTTTAATATTTATAACACCTACTTTTCGGGCTATGCTAAAATAAATCAGCAGATAGCAGATGACATGGGCTTTAAATTGCTTTCAGGCGTTTTTCCTGACGGAAACAAGGATGAAATTGCTGTTAGCGAATATGTATTTGAAATATTCAAGAAAGCTCAGTATACCGATGGTGTAGCTGTTAAGGATGATAAGGGAAAAGAAAACTTAAATTATGTTTTTATAAACGACTATTCTGATTTGATAGGCAAATATATCACCTTGAAAGGCAAAAAATATCTTATAACTGCCATTGTTGATACTAATTTTAATCTGGAACGCTATATAGGACTTACCGAGAAAAAGGAAAATAAAACTAAGGCTGAATCCCTTGTGGACTATATCCTTTACAGTGAATTCGATTATGCATCAAGCTATTCCTATGCGGGTGTCATTATGACAGGTGAGGGTTTTGTTGAAAGATTGATTGCCTCAGAGCCAAAAATATCTAATATTACTAAGGGATATCTCAGCTTCTATGGGGAGAATTACAGTGTAGATTCACAGTATATAGCACGTCTTTCGGATATGACAGATGAAAAAATAATATGGTTAGGCGGTGCAAAGCAAACCCTTGGCGAAAAGGAAATTATAGCAACTGTTGATGCTATTCATTTCGAAAAGACAGATGTTGGCTATGAAAATGAGGCACAATATTATACCGATTTGCTTAAAAATGCAAAGGAACTAAATGCCTTTAAACACTATTTCTTCAAACAAACCGAGGATGGAAATTATGAGGAAGATATAGGATATAAGGTGGTAGGATTTATAATTAATGATGAAAAGGTTTCCCAAATAGCATCTACTGTGGTTTGTTCAGATACTCTTTATAACGAATTTGCCGACGGTATAAACGATAAATACAGTTTTGCTGTAGGCTCAATGCCAAAGGGAAGAGAAGAAATCAGAGGTCTTGTGGAGTATTGCTATACAGATGAGGGAAGAACGAGATATCCTGTGCAAAATTCTGTAACCTATGAGCTTGATTCCATAAACGAGGTATTAAAGGAAGCGTCAAAAATTTTCCTTTATATCGGTATAGGATTTGCTCTATTTGCCGCATTGATGCTTGCTAATTTTATTGGAACAAGTATTTCCTATAAAAAGCAGGAGATAGGTATACTAAGAGCTATAGGCTCAAGAAGTAACGATGTTTTCAGAATATTCTTTGCTGAAAGCTTTATTATAGCTATGATTAATTTTGTGCTGTCTGCATTAGGAGTGCTTGCGGCTACAATAATTATAAATAATATTTTGCGCAATCAGGTAGGTATTCTTATAACAATTTTAAGCTTTGATTTAAGACAGGTTATTTTGTTGTTTTTCGTGAGTGTGGCGGTTGCATTTATCGCAAGCTATATTCCTGTAAAGCGTATTGCATCAAAACGTCCTATTGATGCAATACGGGATAGATAATATTTAAACGGCTCTTGTGTTTGCAAGAGCCGTTTTGTGTTGACAAAATAAGGCGTTTATAGTACAATTAGGTGGGTTGGTGAATAAAATGGCAGTAAAAATTTCTCCATCGATTTTAACGGCGGATTTTTTTATGATAGGTAATGATATTAGAAGGCTTGAAGCTGCTGGTGTCCAAATGTTACATCTTGATGTTATCGATGGTATATTTGCACCTAATATCTCATTTGGCATTCCGGTTATAAAATCTATTAAAAAACACTCTACATTGCCTCTTGATGTTCATCTTATGATAGACCGACCGCACAGATATATAAAAGAGTTTGCTGAGGTTTCGGATATTTTAGGATTTCATTATGAAGCAGGAAGTGATGTAGCAGAAACTTTAAAGCAAATAAGAGAATTGGGTTGCAAATCGAGTCTTGCAATAAAGCCTAAAACTAAGGCCGAGGAAATATTTGAGTTTCTACCGCTTTGTGATATGGTGCTTGTGATGTCAGTTGAGCCGGGCTTTGGGGGACAAAGCTTTATGGAATCGGCACAGCATAAGCTAGAGGCTTTAAAGGCCGAATGCGAAAGACGGGGGCTCAATATTGATTTAGAGGTTGACGGCGGTATTAACGCCGAAACCGCACCATTAGCTGTAAAAGCAGGCGCAAATGTTTTAGTATCAGGAAATTTCATTTTCTCGAATGAGATGGAAAGCAGAATTAAAGAGCTCAAGTCTCTTTAATAAAGGCTTTGCCTAAACGATAAATTGCGTTATTTAAAATAAGCGGTTTGCCGTATTCCTTTGTGTGTGCAAGCATAATAGGGGAATTAAAAGTCTTACATTCAAATTCGTTTAGATTTAATAAATTTGCATAGTGGTCTAGTATTAGTCTGTAGCTGTCAGACATTTTATAAAGGTCACTTTTGATAATATATTTGCTTTTAAAAAGTATATTAGCAGCGCAAATAAGATCTTCACTGTTTTTAAAGCAGTATATCGTAGGTGTGTGTATTTGTTCGTCTGCGAAACAAATTTTTATTTTGCAGCCGCTGTTTTTTTTAGCATATACTGTACCTTTAATTTTGCTGTTTTGCTGTGTTTTTACATGGTTTTTCACTACATTGTAAACCAATGCCGAAAGGCAATTTTTTATATTGTCGTTCATTTTTGCAAGGTTTTTATAGCTTCCGAAACAGGCTATTACTTCGGTGTGTGTAAGTGATATTCTTATTTGATTTGGACTTATGTTATAAACAGTCATCTAAATCCCCCTGTTTAAGTAATACTTTTCCTGTCAAAACTAATTTTGAGGTGTTTTGAATGGGAATTGATAAAAATGCCAAACGTGTGTTTGTAAAATCAATGATTTATACTGCTGCTGCGATTGCGTTGCTTGTAATCGGGTATTTTTCCGCAAGTTTTTTCTTCGGTTAGCAGTAGCCAAAAGGAGTTTTCAAATATGGATTACAGTTCACTTAAAAGCGGTACTGATATAAGAGGTATCGCAAGTTCGCTCGGCGGTAAAGAGGTAAACCTTACAAATGAAGCGGTTTATGATATAACTGCCGCCTTTGTATCGTGGTATGTAAATAAGTTTTCCGTAAACCCTGCTGGGTTGCTTATTGCCGTAGGTCATGATTCGCGTATCACAGGTGAGGAAATATCTAAAAATGTAAAACAGGCCATAGTAAATGCGGGTGCTACTGTTCTTGACTGTTCGTTAGCATCTACCCCTGCTATGTTTATGACAACGGTTGACTTGCATGCAGATGCCGCAATTCAGATTACCGCAAGCCATCATCCATTTGATAGAAACGGCCTTAAGTTTTTTACCCGCGAAGGCGGACTTGACAGCTCGGATATAAATGAAATAGTAGAGCTTGCAAATAAAGGAGAAGAAATTGTTTCCAATTGCGCGGGTGTTACAGTTGAGGTTAATTTTATGGCTATTTATGCTGCAAGACTACGCAGAATGATTTGCGAGGCTGTAGGCAAGGGTGAAGAGGATAAACCGCTTGCTAACTATAAAATTGTTGTTGATGCAGGAAACGGCGCAGGCGGATTTTATGCTAAGAGAGTTTTAGAACCGCTTGGTGCAGATATCACAGGTAGTCAGTTTTTAGAGCCTGACGGAATGTTCCCCAATCACATTCCCAACCCTGAAAACGAGCAGGCTATGGCAAGTATCTGCAAGGCAGTTCGCGAAAATAATGCGGATTTAGGTCTCATTTTTGATACCGATGTTGATAGAGCGGGATGTGTTGGATCCAACGGTGAAGAAATTAACCGCAACCGTCTTATAGCTTTGGCGGCTCATATTGCAGTTGAGGGACGAAAAGGCGCATATATTGTTACCGATTCGGTTACAAGCGACGGTCTTAAAAAGTTTATCGAAACCGATTTGGGCGGAGTGCATTATCGTTATCGCAGAGGCTATAAAAATGTTATAAACAAGGCTATAGAGTTAAAGGCAGAGGGCAAGGATTGCCCACTTGCTATTGAAACCTCAGGTCATGCAGCTTTAGAGGAAAACTACTTCCTTGATGATGGTGCATATCTTGTTACTAAGATTGTAATAGAACTTGCAAAGGGTACAGATATCAATAAACTTTTGGAAACTTTGGAACAGCCGATTGAAGCCAAGGAAATTAGATTTAATATTAAAGCTGATGATTTTAAAGCATACGGACTTAAGGTAATAGAACAATTTGAAGAGTATGCTAAAACTGTTGAGGGATACACAATAGCTGACGATAATCGTGAGGGTATACGTATTTCTACTAAAAACGGTTGGTTTTTATTAAGGCTTAGTGTTCACGACCCCGTCATGCCGATGAATTTTGAAAGCAATGTAGAGGGTGGAGTACAAAAAGATATTGATGATTTAAAAGGGTTCTTTGCAAAATTCGAAGAGCTTGACACATCTGCTATGAATTGATTTTGGAGTAAAGGCGGGCAAAAGCTCGCCTGTTTTAATAATATAGTATGTTAAGAGGCTTTTTTAGTGAATAAAAAATAAATGCAAAAATATTAAAATAATTCTTGACAATTGTTCTGCGGTATGGTATATTATTTAGGCGCCTTGAGCGGAAAGAATAGTCTAAAATAGCCTTAAGTGGCTAAATTTTGGTTATTTTTCGCGGTTCAAACTTTATAGGCGTCAGCCTATCTACGTTTTCACACACGAAAAATCTCACAAAATTGCGCACATTTAAGGTCACGGAATTTTGTGATTAATAATTTTTCGTTCAGATGAGGCAAAAACGCAGTGAATCCTGATGGATTCACGAGTATTTTAACGAAATATGTGCGGAAAATTATAATACAAAATCTATTTTAGATTATTCTTTCCGCTCTACAAATGCTGGTGTAGCTCAGTTGGTAGAGCAGCTGATTTGTAATCAGCAGGTCGGGGGTTCGAGTCCGTCCACCAGCTCCATTTTAAGCAGAGTCCAAAGTCGGACTCGAAGCCTGAGAGGGTGAGCAACGTTAAGAAAACATCACAGTGTGATGTTTTTAGTTGCGAAGTGTGAGCGGTTACGTGAGCACGGCAGACTTCAAAGAAGGCTGCGTCCGTCCACCAGCTCCATTTTAAGTAAATTGAATATGGGAGATTTCCCGAGTGGCCAAAGGGGACAGACTGTAAATCTGCTGGCTTCGCCTTCGGTGGTTCGAATCCACCATCTCCCACCA